>CAURFY010000210.1:0-5176 GCA_963524115.1 uncultured Bacillus sp. | reverse complement strand
CTTCCACGCTATCGGTGCCAATTCTTACTTGGAAAATAAAGATATAGTCAACATCACCTTTGTTTGTCGACCGATTCTATATGATACTGGAAAATATGTTTTTGGCCTTGAGCTTCAAGTCGGCCTTAAACGTCCATATATAGTCAAAAATATTGGAGACTTTCTTGAACACCTTGACAGAAGAGAACCCTATCCATTTTCAAAACAATTCACCTATATTCCTGAGCTCCATCGTTTTCAAAAGGAAAACGAAGCGGTGCTTCAGCAATTGATTCAAATCTACCGACATGAAAGTATTTATTTTAGTAACGGTAAGGTAATTGATGCTATTGACCGTTCAATTGACAAAAGAATTCTAATCATTCCCCCTTTCTTATGGGAATTTTTGCTTTCTCTGCTTGTCGAGGCACCCAAAGTCATGATTGAGCAAGGGAAAACCGTTTTTTCGGGGATCCAGGTATCTGACGAAGCCCTTCCGCTTAAATTTGAGTTTGATCAAGCTCAGACAGAAGGGTATCAATTAAAAATCCATGGGTTGAATTGGATTTCGGTTTTTGAATCATACCGTTGTGTCCTATTTGACGGCAAAATCATTAAGTTGTCAGAGTATCAATGCAAACTTCTCTCAGAACTAAAACAAATGTTGGAGGCTTTCCGACAGGATCTAGTTAATATTCCAGCTCAGCAAATGGAAGCTTATATGGAAAAGGTCATACCCGGCTTAATGAAATTAGGAGTAGTCGTGATTTCTAAAGCCGTTTCCGACCGAATTGTCAAAAAAACACTAAAAGGTAAATTATACTTAGACCGCCTGAATGGCCGCCTCCTTGCAGGACTAGAGTTTCAATACGGGAACATTATCATTAATCCATTAGAAAGAGCTAGACAAAATCGAAGCTCAGATTTTCTACTTTTGCGAGATGGAGAAAAAGAACAGCAGATTTTTGCGATCATGGATCAAAGTTCATTCACAAAAACTGATGGTGGATACTTTATGCAAAACGAAGAGGAAGAATACCAATTCTTGTACCACGTTGTTCCACAGCTAAAGAAACTTGTAGAGGTTTATGCTACCACAGCAGTAAAGGCTAGACTTTTTACAGGAAACAGTCCTATCAAGATAAAAGTAGATCTCGAAGAACGAACGGATTGGCTTGTTTTCAAATTCGAGCTGGACGGGATTCCGGAATCCGAGCTCAGACAATTGATCAAGTCAGTAGAAGAGAAACGAAAATATTATCGGTTACCGAATGGTTCTTTGTTATCACTTGAAAGCCAGGAATTTAAAAATATAAATCGACTCCTACACGAATTAATTAACCAAAAAGTAGATTTAATTGATAACGAACTTCGCCTCCCAGTAGTGTCTGGTCTTCATTTAATGGATTCTTATGAGAAGGTAAATGGCATTAGCCTAGGTAAATCATTTCGCCGTCTCCTTGAAAATCTTCGTAACCCTGATATTCAAGAATTTCCTGTTCCAGATAGTCTAGTACACACCCTTCGAGATTATCAGGAGTATGGATTTCAATGGCTGAAGACCCTTGCTCACTACCGCTTTGGAGGTATTTTGGCAGATGAAATGGGATTAGGAAAAACAATTCAAAGTATCGCCTTTATTGTATCAGTGTTGCCTGAGATCAGAACTAGAGAACTGCCAGCCATTATCGTTGCTCCGGCATCTCTCGTCTATAACTGGTTAAACGAACTAAAGAAATTCGCCCCTGAGGTTCAGGTGGCGATAGCAGATGGTAATAAAATTGAGCGAAGTCGTGTATTGAAGGATCTAAGCACAAGCGATGTGTTAATCACGTCATACCCACTATTACGGCAAGATATTAATATATTTCAAGATTTGTCGTTTCATACGCTTATTTTGGATGAGGCGCAGGCTTTCAAGAACTATACCACTCAAACAGCCAAGGCTGTTAAAAAGATTCAAGCTAAACACCGCTTTGCCCTTACCGGTACGCCAATTGAAAATTCATTAGAGGAACTTTGGTCCATTTTTGATGTCGTGTTTCCCGAATTGTTTCAAAATAAAGCCTTATTCCATGATCTATCCAGAGAAACAATTGCAAACCGCGTTCGGCCCTTTCTATTAAGGCGGATAAAATCAGAGGTTCTTAAAGAACTGCCAGAGAAAATTGAGTCGCAGCAAGCCTCAGAACTTCTGCCTGAACAAAAAAAATTATATGCTGCTTATTTGGCAAAATTGCGCCAGGAAACCCTGAAGCATTTGAACGAAGGCGGTCTTAAGAAAAATCGCATTAAAATCTTAGCAGGTTTAACGCGACTTAGGCAACTTTGCCTTCACCCTGCTGTATTTATTGAGGGATATACAGGAAGCTCAGCTAAATTTGAACAATTGCTCGAGATTATTGAGGAATGTCGTAGTGCTGGAAAGAGACTGCTCATATTCTCACAATTTACGCAAATGCTAAAAATAATTGGAAGAGAGCTTGCCTATCAGGGGGTCACATACTTCTACTTAGATGGTAAGACTCCAGGGTCCGAGCGAGTGGAGTTGTGCAACAGGTTTAATGAGGGGGAAAAGGAGATCTTCCTTATCTCACTTAAAGCAGGTGGGACTGGTCTTAATTTAACAGGAGCGGATACCGTGATCCTTTATGACTTATGGTGGAATCCTGCAGTTGAACAACAGGCAGCCGATCGTGCCCACCGTATTGGGCAAAAGAATATAGTCCAAGTGATACGCCTGGTTAGCCAAGGGACGATAGAGGAGCAGATGAATGAACTCCAGCAGAAAAAGAAAAATATGATTGAGGAGGTAATTCAACCAGGGCATGAAACACTTTCAACACTAACAGAGGCAGATATTAGAGAGATTCTGTCAATATAATTCTGAAAATAAAGCTATAGGTGATAGAATGTCGAAAAAAGTTAAAATACAGCAACCAAAACTACCACAATATTTAACTCCTGTTAACTTTCATGATTTGGACGAACCATATTTTGAGTCGTCCATCATAGGTGATTGTTCCATTATTGGAGAAGATTTCGAAAGAATTCGCTTTGAACAAGTAGTATTTAAGAATGTATCATTTATGAATGTGTCGTTTAAAAATATAGGATTAACGGATTGTTTGTTTGATCGATGCGATTTATCAAACACTGATTTTAGTAATGGAGTGATCCATCGAGTCGAATTTAAAGAATCAAAAATCCTCGGTCTTAATTTGGCTGATGCTACGCTTGGTAATGTTTTATTTGATCAATGCAATGCGAATTTATCATCTTTTGGATATGCCAAGTTAAAGCAAGTGAACTTTGAGACTTGTTCGCTTCGCCATGTTGATTTTTATGAGTCAAAATTACTTAAAGTTGATTTTCATCATTGTGATTTGGAGGATACGAACTTCACTGGAACACCCCTTAAGGGAATTGACTTAAGTAGCTGTACATTTAACAATTTAAATGTTTCAATTAGTGATTTAGCGGGTTGTGAGGTGTCTCCAGAACAGGCAATTGGATTTGCTCGAATGTTGGGATTGATTATTAAAGACTAATTGTTTTACTAAAAACAATGCTCAAATTAGAGTATCAAGCATGCGAGTACCTATCCGCATGCTTAATTTTTTATCGTTTATAAATTTGAATGATCTGTTTCAGCAGCTTTAAGTACATCAAATATAGTACCCGTTATACTATTCACTCCATTTCTTGAAGTTTAAATAGAAGAGAGTAGTGGACAAACACACTTGTTTCGCTAAATTTGTATCCTATAAAGAGTTTGATAAGGAAGTGATGGAATGGATATAAAAGGACAGCATTTGATTGTGGATGCCTACGGTTGCAGTTCAGAAACAATTAATGATGCAGAAGGGTTAAAGAAGCTAATCCTAAAGTCTTTGAATGAGCTTAAAATGGAGATTTTGTTAGCTTACTTTCATTCTTTTTCACCACAAGGGGTAACTGGAATCATCGCTATATCTACCTCACATTTTTCAATCCACACTTGGCCGGAATATGGGTATGTTTCTTTGGATCTATATACATGCTCTCCAGTAGATGCCTGGCCAGTTTTAAAGAATCTTCTTGAAAAAATGAACCCAGGTAGGGTCTGTATGTATGAGCTAACCAGGGGAATTGAAGGGCAGGTCCTATCAAAATGTGAAAACCTTCGTGGATATGATGAAAGCAATGTTCATCCCCTTTGTATTAGTCGAGGAAATGAGTGGGATTTGAAAGTGTTCAATGAAATCAAAAGAGGAGGACATAAAATTTTATACGAGGGATCTAGTCCGTTCCAGGACATTTTACTAGCTGAAGCCAAGGACCTTCGTCTGTACCTAAATCAAGAATTACAGTTTTCATCCCTAGATGAAAAACATTACCACGAAGCTTTAGTATTACCAGCAATGGAATTGGCGAAATCACGCGATCGTGTGTTGATCTTAGGAGGTGGGGATGGTCTCGGGCTTCGTGAGGTTTTAAAATATCCTGATGTATTGCATACTGACCTGGTTGATATTGATCCAATTGTGATTGAACTTGCAAAAAACGTTGGTGCTTTTGCTTCCGCAAATGCTAACTCATTGAAGGATGGCAGGGTGAAAGTGCATATTAGCGATGCAAGGGAATACTTAAGAGGTGATAATGACAAATATGGAGTCATTATTATTGATTTTCCCGATCCAGTGGATTCAATAACTAGCTCGTTATATACAAAAGAATTATTCTATGAGGCCGGCCGGCAATTAGCGCATGGTGGGATCATTGTCTGCCAGGCTAACTCTCCAAAGGACACTCCCAGGGTGTTTTGGAGTATTTCCATGACATTAAATGCGGCGGGATTTCAAACAAATGCTTATATTACCGAGGTGCCATCCTTTGGGTTATGGGGTTTCCACTTGGCAAGCCGTGGAAAGTTAAAGAAAAATATGCCAGAAATTAGCGTAACTCATCAAGCTATTAAGTCAAACTTTCAGCCACTATTCAAGCTACCCCCAGTTCTCCAAAAGCCAATAAAGGGCTTGATTATAAACCGTCAAAATGATCCAAGATTGCATGAATTGTACCTAGAAGAGTTAAAAAAAATTTAGTGTTTTGGATGGGACCTCCATAATCTGGTTATAGTAAATATACCATTAACTTCTAAGGATGATTTTATGATATATATTTATAATGATTATGGTGGAACCCACTCCACCTC
>CAURFY010000209.1:0-5176 GCA_963524115.1 uncultured Bacillus sp. | reverse complement strand
GGAAATCAACAGCCCAATTGAACAGCCTATTTTATTAATAATACACAGTGAATCATTAAGTTTTTTTGTAAAATAATAGACTGTCGAGAGTTTCTCGACAGCCTGGAGCCCTTTAATAAAAGGTTCGTTTTTTCTTAGTCAACATCTTTCCTATTTTTCCCTTTAATAAATCGATACGCTAAGTATGCAATATAGATCGGGGTTGCAATGTAAATTAGATACGGAAATTGTCCATAAGTACCTTTGTAAATGACATATAAGAGGCAACCCAGAAAAACAGTTACAATAGTACCATATTTTGGAAGAGGGATTTCCTTAAAGCTTGGAATCCTAATTCTGCTCACCATTAAAAAACTCAATGCCATGAAAACCACAGTGGTTATAATATTTGGAATCTTATCGCCGAATAAGGTAAGGATAGCTAATATACCACCAGCAGCAGTTATGGGTACACCGATAAAATAATTCATATTTGATTTATTTGTACTAATATTAAATCTCGCTAATCGATAGGCTCCAAATAAAGGAAACAGTCCCGCTACCGCAATCCCCAATAATCCAAATTGAATAAAATATGTATAGTAAACCAAAAATGATGGTGCTACCCCAAATGTCACAATATCGGCTAATGAATCTAATTCCTTACCCAGAGTGGTATCAGCCTTTAACATTCTAGCCAATCGCCCATCCATACTGTCCAACATCATTCCGATTAAAATTAAGATTGCTGCGTTGCTATAATGACCCTTTGCAGCAAATCCGATTGATAGGAACCCACAATATAGATTTCCTAGGGTAAACATATTCGGGATACTTTTTGTAAATCGCATCAACTGTCATCACACTCCGTAAACATTATTGGGCATCCCTATTTTCAAAAAAAGGAAAGTATAAAAAAATTCAGTACCAAAAGGAATTAAATAAACCCAACTCTTGGGAAAATTAATAAAACACTCCATTATTATAACACTTAATCCATTATAGATTTTTACAAAAATCCTCAACCCCCCATTGACCTTTAATTTGTTTAATATATAATAATAGTGAGTAATCACTCACACATCTTTTTAGAGGAGGTTTATGGATGACATCAACGATTGTTATTAAAGAAGTAAGCAAAAGTTTTGGAAAAAAACAGGTCCTAAACAACATTAGTTTATCCGTGGAGCCTGGGCAAATATACGGTCTAATCGGTCCTTCTGGTTCAGGTAAAACCACTTTGGTTAAAATCATTGTTGGTATGGATCGTCCTACTCAAGGTCATGTTCATGTATTAGAAACACCAGTCCCTAACCTAAACCTATTGCAGCAAATTGGCTATATGGCACAAGCAGATGCTTTATACGCTGATTTAACTGGACTAGAAAATCTTGCTTTCTTCGCTTCCCTTTTTAAGCTTAAAAAAGATGTGCAAACTAAAAGAATTGCCTATGCAGCTGATTTAGTAAATTTAACATCCGAACTAAAAAAGAAAGTTCAGGACTATTCAGGTGGAATGAAACGCCGATTATCTCTCGCGGTTGCCTTAATCCAGGATCCGCAAGTGCTTATATTAGATGAACCAACTGTAGGGATTGACCCTGAATTAAGACAATCGATTTGGGCTGAAATCCGTCGTTTAAAAAATGAAGGGAAAACCATTGTAGTCACTACACATGTGATGGATGAAGCAGAAAAATGTGATCGACTTGCCATGATTAGAGATGGAGAAATGATCACAAGTGGATCACCATCAGAATTGAAAAATCAATTTGGGGTTTCTAATTTAGAAGAGGTATTTTTGAAAGCGGGAGGTAACAAGGGATGAGAACAATCGCACTCGTTAAGCGGATCATACATCAAATGTTACGTGATAAACGGGCCCTTGCCTTGATGATGGTTGCACCGTTAATCATTTTAACCCTCCTCCATTATTTACTTTCAGGAGATACAATTGATCCTAGACTTGGGGTTATTAATGCGGACAGTACCCTTGTTGAACAATTAAAAGATAAAGAAATAATTGTAAAGCACTATGATCAAATAAAAAATACAAAGAAAGTCATGATGGATGATGAGTTAGATGGGGTTCTCCAAATAAATGATGAAAAAATTAAACTGACTCTAAAAAATTCACAGCCCGCCACTTCAAAAGCGTTACAAATGAAAATTGGGCAAGCTATTGCGGCTGAGAATGCTAAGAAACAATCAAAAAATTTATCAAGCTTTATTCAAAATATCCAAAGTAAGCTTCAAAGCGCACCGGTCCAGATGGAGCAGGTTAAAGCGCCTAATATTAGTACTTCATATATATATGGCGATAAGAATACGACCTTTTTTGATCAGTTAAGTCCGATTTTAGTTGGTTTCTTTGTCTTTTTCTTCGTTTTTCTCATTTCTGGTATTGCTTTATTACGAGAACGGACCACTGGTACTCTTGATCGCTTAATGGCAACACCTATCCAAAGAAGAGACATAGTATTTGGGTATTTGATGGGATACGGCTTATTTGCGATTATCCAAACGTTGATTGTGGTCTTTTATGCAACCAAGGTATTAGATATTATGCTAGTTGGTTCATTATGGAATGTAATTTTAATTAATATAACTTTAGCACTTGTTGCATTATCACTTGGAATTCTCCTTTCAGCATTCGCTAATTCCGAATTCCAAATGATGCAATTTATCCCAATCGCGATCATTCCGCAAGTCTTTTTCGCTGGGCTTCTTCCCTTTGAGGGAATGCCAGGCTGGATGCAGGTTATAGCTAAATGTATGCCAATGTACTATGGCGGTGATGCACTCGTTAGTATCATGTATAAAGGTTTAGGATTAAGTGACATTTTGAACGACCTACTAGTGTTATTAGGTTTTGCCCTTGTCTTTATTGTGCTAAATATATTCGCTTTAAAGAAATACAGAAAGATCTAACCTATAAGTTCTGAACTGTTAGTCACATTCTATTATGATTTAGAAACTAAGTATGGTCCTAAAGGAGTTTACCATGTCTGAAGAAGAGATGATCATTCAGCAACTATTTGATGAAGAAATAGGATTAACGGATAAGCAAAAAAAGATCATTATCGCAGCCATTGAATCATTTTCTGAAAAAGGTTTTGCTGCTACCTCGACTAGTGAGATTGCTAAAAAAGCGGGCGTCGCAGAAGGAACGATTTTTAGACACTATAGCACAAAAAAAGAGCTGTTAATGTCGATTGTTACCCCACTTATGACAAAAATGATTGCTCCGTTTATAATTAATGATTTTAATAAAGTTTTAGATCGAAAATATGATCGAGTCGAGGATTTTCTGAGAGAGACAATTGAGAACCGGAGAGAAGTTATTATCAAGCTACTTCCCGTTATAAAAATCATGCTACAGGAAATCCCGTTCCAACCAGAATTAAGAGCCCAATTTATTGAAAGCATTGCTAAAAAAACATTTGAACGGGTTTCGAGCATCATCCAAAGCTATCAAGACAAAGGACAATTGATTGAAATGCCATCTGCTAGTGTTACAAGACTAGCTATTACCAGTGTCTTTGGCTACTTGGTTTCCCGTTATATCTTTTTTCCAGAAATGGAATGGGATGATGAACTCGAAACTGAACGTACTATTCAATTTATCATGCATGGGTTGGGTAAAAAGGGATAAAGATGAGCGACGGCAAAGGGGATAATTTCGCCCTTTTGCTGTTTTGGATTTCAAAATACAGATACTACAGAAAATTAAGTATCGCAATATTGTTAAGGTTTTATTTGTTGAATTTCTGTGATTGTATCTCATCACTAGTAGAGCTATTTTATAAGCTATGTAGCCCAAAATCCCACCAAAAGTATTTAAAATTAAATCGTCAACATCAAAACTTCCAAATCCCGTTAAGAATTGAAGGCCTTCATAAACAAAACTTAAATAACATGTAGCAATCAATACCGCTATTAGTTTTTGGAACCTATTCAACAACATGGGAAGGATGAAACCGAATGGGACAAAACCGATTATGTTTCCAACTAGGTTCTCAATTCGGATGTTTAGATTAAGATTTTCTGCGTTCCAGTATAATTGTATGGTTTTAAATGGAATAAGGTTACTTCCGTTCCAGCGATGTGCATAGAAGCCGAAATTAGAAAAATTTGTTATTTCTGTTATTGGAATATATTTAAATAAAATTAGTTTCGTAAGGACCGCTAGGTATAGGACAAATAGCAGGGTTAATAACAATTTAACTAAAAATCGCATTCGTTTATTGCTCCTAATGAAATTTTAAAGAACCTATTTAATGTACCATATTTTTGACATTAGGTGGGCTAAAAAAACTATTATCTTAGATTTTTTTTAAACACAAAACTGACTTTATCATATCCCATTTTTTCCTCATAAAATCGGTGTGCATCCGTTCGTTGTAGTCCTGAAGATAATGCAACACTTTCATAATGATTTTCTATTGCCCATTCTTGAACAAAGGTTAGCAATTTGTCACCGTAACCTTTGGAGCGCCGGTTACTATCAGTGACCAAATCGCAAACCCAGACAAATTTGCCATAATAGAGAGTAATCATGGGTTTAAAGCCTATAACAGCTATTATTTCACCAGTATTTAGTAAAGCAAACATTTTGTAGCTGTCCTTTTCCTGTGCCTCAGTTACTAATTCAAGATAATTGTTTTGGTCCAAATGAGTCCGTAACTGCTTCATTATTGGATACGCTTCCATCATTTCGTTATGCGATTTAAGCTCTTTAATGATTAAAGGAGCCACACCCAACACCCCTATCTGATTTATGATAAACTGATTTTATCATATTCTATTTCTTGGCAGTTGAATCTGGCTAAAAATTAAAATTTGTAAAGGCTGGGCGGTTATACTTTTGAAAGTATAACCGTCCATCCCTTTTATATAATGTCCTTGTATTTAGTTATACGGAGTTACCTACTCCTATTTTGCTGGCATTTGTCAGCCACCCTCTACGCAGGTTACAGCCGAGCTACCGACAATCTCATTTAACTCAATAAGGAGAATGCTTAGATCATCAGTTTCTATTAACGATTCCAATGTCTTTTCAGAAAGCGGTACATGATGTTTTTCAAAAACAGTTAAAGTATGTTCCCATACTTCAACGATGGATTTGGGTGACATATTAGATTGGATAACCAAATTGAAAACCTCCTTTTTAGTTCCGTGGTGCAAATAATATGAC
>CAURFY010000208.1:0-5180 GCA_963524115.1 uncultured Bacillus sp. | reverse complement strand
GTTTACCATTGGTAAAGAAGGATTAGCAATTTGGTCTTGATCACTAAGGTCAGTATCTGCGATTCCATTTGCAGACATTGAGTTACTTGCAGAAAAATCTCCATAGGCTATCGTTGCACCGGTAGTTTTATAATTTGATGTATGGCTATTATGAACGGTAGGGCCAATATCCACATTGGCATTACTGGTCATTCCGTTTGTTTTTATGCTAAATATATTAATTTGATAGGGCATTTAAGCTCACATTCCTTTTATATTTGATTTGAAATGACATTGGCAGGGTTTGCGATATCTCCCTGATCATTCATATCCGGATCAATAAAAACGTTTTCCATTGCGGCCGTCGGTGGAGCAAAATCTCCGAAGGATGCGTTGTGACCTTGAGATTTTGTATTTGCAGTTGGTGCATTGTGTAAGGCCTCTCCGATATTAAGTGAGCCGTTGTTAGATATACTGTTGATTTTTAAGTTAAAGATATTGATTACTGTTTGCATCCTCTCACTTCCTTCAAGTTGATATTGTATAGTATGCAAATTAATGCCCAACCGTTAAGAAAAATTAGAAGGGAAAAAGTCGACCTGTGAAAATGTCCCTCTTGTATACAATGCTAAAAATCAAAAAAAGATCATCTTAGTTATCAAGATGACCCTTTTTTGGATTGAAATTGATGTTTCTGAATTGAAACAAGGCGAACGGTTAGACAGATTGCTCCAACAGCTAAGCCCGTTATTAAACCGACCCAGTATCCGTAGGGACCCCAATCTGTGAAGTTTGCCAATAAATAGCCTAAAGGAAGTCCAACAGCCCAATAGGAAATAAGAGCCATGATAAAAGTTATATTAACATCCTTATAACCTCGTAGTGCTCCTTGTACAGGTGCCTGAATTGCATCAGACAGCTGAAAAAAAAGGGCATAAAGGAGGAAGTGAGCGGTTAATTTTTGTACAGATGGGTCATCAGTATAGATTCCAGCTATTTCATGTCTAAATAATAACAGGATAATTCCGGAAAAAAATGCCATGGTAACAGCAATTGTCACCCCAAGGAAACTGTATTCACGGGCATCCTCAAAACGGTTAGATCCAACCTCGAAGCCAACCACAATAGTCAGTGCCATTGAGATACTAAGTGGAATCATGTATATGAATGAAGCAAAGTTCATGGCTGATTGGTGTGATGCAATGGTTATCGTATTAAAATCGCTCATTAAAATGGTTACCGCTGAAAAAATACTTGTTTCAAAAAAAATAGATAGGCCAATTGGAACCCCAATTTTTAATATTTCCTTCCATTTATTTATCGAAATTGCATAAACCCTTTTAAATATTCCATAGAATAAAAATGGTCTTTGCTTCTGGATGATGGCCACTGCAGTAATAGTAATGATCCAATATGTTATTGCCGTTGCATAACCAGTACCAACGCCACCAAGTTCAGGGAAACCGAATTTCCCGTAAATAAATAGATAATTTAAAAGGATATTAATTGGTAAGGAACATATCGTTATGATCATTGAAACTCTGGTTTTGCCTAGAGCATCTATAAAAGAACGAAGCACATTAAACACAAACAGAGGGATCATTCCGAAACTTAATGCAACTAAGTAATTCTGAGCAATCGATTCCACTTTACTTTCTAAATTCATACTATTTAACACGGGTATTAGGATAAAAGAGCCGAGAATAATAACAAAAATGGCCAACAAAATGGCAAGATAAATGCCTTGTACAACTGAGAAAGCTACTTTTTCTTTATTTTTTGCTCCAACAAGCTGTGCGATGATTGGAGTTACAGCAAGCATCCCACTTAGTCCAGTAAAAACAGGTATCCATAATGAAGAACCTATGGCAACTCCAGCTAAATCAACTGAACTGTAATGCCCCGACATGGTTGTATCAAAAAAATTCATCATCATGAGGCCCAGCTGCGAAATTAAGATTGGAATGAAGATAGTCAATAATAACTGGAGTTTTTCGATCTTGGTTATTTTTTTGTTCATGTGTAATCCTCTGTTCTAATCAAATTATATTGGGAAAATTATATCATATTTTAATATCATTCATTTATCTTTAGAACATACATATATTTGTAGAGTGTATAAAGCTTAAGAATGAATATGTTTACTTTTGTTAATCCTAAGTACTAACTTATTGAAGGGAGCAGATCATGTGGGCTATAAATTAAACCGAATTAATCCTAACCAAATTCAGGTTTTCTTTCAAGATGGAAGATTTGAAACCTTAACAAATGAAGAATTATCTTATTTTTTAGCTCAAACGGGGGAATCTGAAACCAGTACTTCTGAATTTTTCCAAAGTGACCTACAATAAAACGCTCCGAATTGAGTCGGAGCGTTCCCTTTTTTGGATAAAAATCTTTTATTAAGCTTCAAGCAATTGTGACGATTCTTGGAGTTGAGGAGTGGTTCTTAAGACATGGAGAGTATAATGATCCTTAGAAATTTCATAGAGATCATAAACTTCCCCTTGGGCATTTAGCTGATCATATAAGGATTTTCTAGATTCGTTTGCCTTAACAACATAAGGGAGTTTTTCGGCTGCTTTGATGGATCGAATATTTTCTTTTCTAATCCGCATGAAAATTTTATCAATTTCCAGTTCAAAGAAAAGTTCTTCGAAGAAAGCATCTTTCGCAGGTTTATTATATCCTTTTCCGTGGTAAGGCTTGCCGAGCCATGTTCCTAGAAAACCAGCATTGTCCTGAATGTCATACAAGTTAATCGTCCCAATTGGAGTGCCCCATTCATCAAGAATTGTGCGTGAAATTAATTCACCGCGCTCTTCAGCTTCGATTGTCTGCTTGGTTACAAATATGAATTCATCGTAGCAAACTGCTTTTTGACGCACAAAAGGGAAGACTTCTGGGTGCGTCATTAGATCATACAAAGTATGACAATCGTGAAGTTCACGTTTCTTGAGCTGCATGCTAATCCCTCCAATGAAGGGTAGTCTGAACCCGAACCCGTGCCTAAATACACGTCGGCCCTAGCCCACCCTCGAAATTTTTTGTGTTGCTAAAAAATTTCGGGGTGGGAATCGAACCCACTAGGACCAGAAAAACTGGTGGCGCACCATTTGCCTTCCCTAAAACTTAGTTTATGAAATTGTCGTTAAAAAAATTATTGTACTGTAGGTATAATACAAGAAAAAGTGAAAAAATGAAATAGGTATATTTATGAATTTTTTTCGATTAAATCAGGAAATTTTTTTAATATATTTAGTTATTAATATTGACGAATACTCCGTTGATCATTGTCCATTTTGGTTTGGCAATATAATGAAAAGGATGGTGGCTCCAGAGGACGAGGTCAGCGTCCTTCCCCTCATCGATACTACCAAGTTGATTGTCAATTCTGAGATTTCTAGCTGGATTTATGGTAATCCCTTCGAGAGCTTTTTGCTCTGAAAGACCTTCACGTACAGCTAAAGCCGCACATATATTTAAATATTGGACAGGGGTATAAGGATGATCTGTGGTTATTGAAACTTCAATTCCATGATTTGAAAGTTCCTGATAGGTTTTCCAGGTTTTATTTTTTAGCTCAACCTTCGATCGCCTCGTCACCGTGGGTCCAACCGACACCTTCAAATTCAGCCCTGCTAATTCAGAGGCACTCATATGACCCTCAGTGCAATGTTCGATCCGAAGGTCAAGATTAAATTCTTTGGCAAATCGTACAGCCGAGATGATATCGTCAGCTCGATGCGCATGGATGCGAACAGGTATTTCTCTTTTTAAGGCTTTTATCAATGGATCAATTCTTAAGGATTTTAAATTCTCACTACTTTGGGCATGATAAAAAGCTTCTCTGAGTTTCCCCATAATTCCCATTCGCGTTATTGATTCCGCAGAACCATGACTATGAATTCTTTTTGGATTTTCACCAAAAGCAATTTTTAATCCAGCAGTTTCCTGGACAATCATTTTTTGAATATTTTTTCCGTATGTTTTAATAACTGAAGTGGTTCCTCCGATTATATTAGAACTCCCCGGCATAATATGGACTGTCGTAATTCCGTGTTTAATTGCATCTAGAAAGGCGGGGTCAAGTGGATATACCCCGTCGATTGCTCGAATGTGAGGACTTAGCGGTTCAATTGTCTCATTTGCATCATTTCCCGCCCAACCAGTCCCTTCGTCATATAAGCCTAAGTGAGTGTGAACATCAATAAACCCAGGAAATAAATAACCACTATAACAATCAATTATTTTTGTATTCGAGTCCGATGGAAGTTTTTTTCCGATCTTAATTATCTTTCCGTCTCTTATTAGCACGTCCCCATTCTTAATCGGGGAGGAAGTAATCGGATATACTTGAGCATTTTTTAATAGTATATTCATATCTTCCCTTTCCTTATGTGATGTTTGACTTGTTCTTATAAAGATATTTTGCACATAAGAAATTTTGATTTTGTGATTTGATAAGAGGTCAAAAAATACCCGTACTTTGTAAAATAATGATCGCTGAGCCTAAAATCCAAACATAAATAGCAAATATTTTTAAAGATTTCTTTTTTAAAAATTGAATCATCCCAACCACGGCCATATAGCCAAATAAGGCAGATGATAATGTAGCGATGAATAAACTACCGAATGAGACAGATTCAATATTTTGTTCGGCCATTTTTCCAAATTGAAGGACAATTCCTCCTGCAATGGCTGGTATCGATAGCAAAAAAGAAAAATAGGCAGCTGTTTCTCTATCAAGCTTACGAAATAGACCTGCAGCTATGGTAAGCCCCGATCGAGATATGGCTGGAAATATGGCCGCAGCCTGAAATGTGCCAATAAAAAGTGCATCGCCATATCCAATATCGCGTATGTTCTTTGCACCTGTATTTACTCCATCTGCCATCCACAGGATTACACCTGTGATCAAGAATTCCCAACCAATCGTTTGGCCAGTTTTTGAAATTGATTCAAACAAATCGTTAAAAAGCAAACCGACAAATACGGCCGGGACCGTTCCTACTACTAATAAGAGCGACTGCCTCCTGAACGGATGTTTTACAATATCAAACAATTCTTGTTTGTAGACGATAACGACGGCAAGCAGTGTCCCCACATGGAGCATGGTGTCGAGAAACAGACCCGCTTCATCAAGATGAAAAAGATGGCGCCCTAAATATAAATGTCCAGAACTTGATATGGGCAAAAAC
>CAURFY010000207.1:0-5182 GCA_963524115.1 uncultured Bacillus sp. | reverse complement strand
TTTAGCGCCGAGGAGGCTCACCGCCCGCCCCGCGGAAAGCGAAGCGCCTGTAACGGAAATCAACAGTCTACTTTAACAGAGCCATTTTTTTTAAAGAAAAACTGAAGGATTAATATTCAATAAGGGAGTCCAAATATATGCATTCATTAATATCAATATATCCACAAGCCGTGGATCACACGAAAAAAAAGGTTTTTGAAGATATCAATCATTATTTAGAAACAAAGGAAACACAGCCTTCCTATCAACAATTTAAACTCGATCGTACCCATTATCTTGAACAAATTTGGGTGAATATTTGGATAAATAAAGCCTCTAATGCCATTAATAAAAAAGAAAAAAAGGCTTATTTAAGTGAAAGAGGTTTTGAAGTAGAAGGGGTAGATCGAAAGCTTATTAATCAATTATTTCGAACTGAAATTAGAAACTATCAGCCATTTAATGTGGTCGAATGGGCTGATGGAATCTTTCTTCACCAGGAGATAAAGTGGCAAGAGCAATATTACAAGGCAAGAATAAATTTTGCTAAAAAAAGGGAAGAGTCGTTGCTAGCTGAAAAAAGGCGAAATGTCGAAATGGAAATTGGTGAGTTAACTCAAGATATTTTAGAAAAAGAATATCTCCATTTATATCTTTATATTCGTCATTATGCAGCAAAACATTTATTAAAAGATTTAGAGCAAAATCCTAAATATGACGTTTCAAGGAACTATCAACATGAAAATCTCACCGTCTCTTCTGATCATTTTCAGGTGAATGATTATCCACTCGTATCGGAATTTTTTGGGGAACTTACCGGAGCGATTGAGGAATCACTACAATGGGGTCGAAGTTATTACGAATATGAGACCTACTTTTCAATTTATGAAAATCTAATTACAGAATATCTTTTTAAAATAGCACCAGGATTTATTTTGAAACGTTCATCTAAAATAGTTAAGATGTTTGAGGATACTCTTAACAAAAAATTAACAGAATCAATATTAATGGAGATCATTTCCGACTCCCTAATTGAACTTGCGGAGGATTTTACGGTTTTTATTCAAGAGGAATATGTTTCTGATTTATTGAATCTTGGAAAGATCCCATTTGATGAAGAGATGCACCGCAAAATATTTGAACAAGATCAGAAACAACGAGACAAACGAAAGTCCGATGAACTAGCTGAAATTAGGCGAAAAAGGGAGGAAGAGGCGCGGGTAATAGAAGATGTATTCGGACAAGAATACCGTCCGAGTGTAGGGCAAAACATTCTGTTTGTTTTGCATATTGGTGAAACCAACACTGGAAAAACCCATCAGGCATTGTCAAGAATGAAGGAAGCAAAGAGTGGGCTATACCTGGCACCACTGCGACTGTTAGCATTAGAGGTTTATGACAAACTAAACGGTGAAGGTGTGCCCTGTTCATTAAAAACAGGCGAAGAGGAAAAATTGATATTGGATGCAACCCATTTTTCCTGCACAGTGGAGATGTTCCATGAAAAAGACTATTTTGAAGTAATTGTTATTGATGAGGCTCAAATGATCGCCGACAAAGATCGTGGATTTTCCTGGTACAAAGCGATTACAAAAGCAAATGCCAAGGAAGTTCATATTATCGGAAGTCGAAATATTAAAGACATGGTCTTGCAATTATTGGGTGAATCAGAAATAGAACTTCACGAGTATAGCAGAGAAATTCCACTTGAGGTCGAACAGAAGGAATTCAATTTGGTTCATTCAAAAAAGGGAGACGCACTTGTTTGCTTTTCACGAAGGAAGGTCCTTGAAACAGCTTCAAAACTACAAACTAAAGGGATTTCTGTTAGCATGATATACGGAAGCATGCCGCCAGAAACGAGAAAACGGCAAATTCAGCAGTTTATAGATGGTGAGACGACCAGGATTGTTTCGACTGATGCAATTGGTATGGGATTGAACTTACCGATACGACGAATTGTCTTTATGGAAACTGAAAAGTTTGACGGAACAAGAAGAAGACGCTTGACTTCACAGGAGGTGAAACAAATTGCTGGTAGGGCAGGTCGTAAAGGGTTATATAATATCGGGAAAGTGGCATTTACCTCGGATATTATTAAGATGAAAAACCTGTTACACCAAGAGGACGAAATGGTCCATATTTTTGCCATTGCCCCGACGAATGCTGTATTTGAACGATTTCAAAAATATTATCATGATCTTGGAACTTTTTTCGACCTTTGGGATAAGTTCAACAGCCCGAAAGGAACAAAAAAAGCTTCACTCGCTGAAGAACGTGAATTATATGAACTAATATGTGATACGGAAATAGAAGCAAGGCTTTCAATGATGGATCTGTATGGATTTTTACATTTGCCCTTTTCTTCAAAGGAACTAGGATTAAAACAACAGTGGCTAAAGAACGTTTATGCTCTGATTGAAGGGAATCCACTTCCCGAACCGGTCATTAAAAAGAAAACTCTAGAAGATCTTGAACTGTCCTATAAAGCGATTGGACTTCATCTCCTGTTTTTATATCGGTTAGATAAACGGACGGAAGCCCATTATTGGGAAAGGCTTAGAGAAGAGATTAGTAATGATGTCCATGAACATTTAAAGCATGAGGTAAAAAACTATAAAAACAAATGTAAGCGATGCGGGAAAACTCTTCCTTTTGATTTTCCATATCCCATCTGTGAATCTTGCCATACCGTGCGCTATCGCAGAGATTTTGATAATTACAATAGGTATTAAACAATTGACCATACTTTTAAAAAAAAGGTATGGTTTTTTTGTTTTGTACGGGTATAGGGGAATTAGGAAAAAAGTTATTGTAATTTTCAGGAAATATCTTTCTTTCTGTATATCCCTCTGTTACAATGTTTAATAAAATAATAAAATTGTTTTATAACAGGCAGGAATCAGAGCAATATTGGAGAAATATTAAAAATTAGATAGAGATATAGAGCAATTAGGGTTTTTTAGGAGTACACATAAATTTTTATTTAGAGAATAAACTGGTTAAAGTTGTCAGAGATTTCTCAAAGCCACCCTAGTCAACATGAAAGTATTTTTTTAAACATTGAAAGGTAGGAAAAAACTATGAATGAATATGTTGAGAACGGTAATCTAAAAATTGCTTCCGTACTTTATGATTTTGTGAATTCGGAGGTGCTTCCTGGAAGTGGTCTTTCAAAGGATACATTCTGGACAAACCTTGAAATATTGATTGATGAACTTTCACCGGAAAATAAAGCTTTGTTAGCGAAACGTGATGATTTTCAAAATAAAATTAATTCATGGCATCTGGAAAATAAGGGTGAATATGACTTTGACAAGTATAAAGAATTTTTACAGCGCATCGGTTATCTCGAGCCAAAACCAGAAGAGTTCAAAATTACAACGGAAAATGTTGATGATGAGATTGCTTTACAAGGTGGACCGCAATTAGTTGTACCAATTAATAATCCTCGTTATGCAATCAATGCAGCAAATGCTCGGTGGGGTAGCCTGTATGATGCTCTTTACGGAACCGATGCGATCAGTGAAGAAAATGGCGCGGAACGAAGAAAGGCTTATAATCCAGTCCGGGGTGCCCAAGTTATTACATATGGTAAGGGGTTCCTTGACCAAGCGGTACCTCTAGCAAATGCATCACATAGTGAGGCTGTAAAGTATTCGATAATTAACAAGGATTTATTGGTAAAACTTAGCAATGGTGAAACAGTCGGATTAAAGGATCCATCAAAACTAATTGGCTATCAAGGCCAGCCAGAAGAGCCTGTTGCAGTCCTTTTGGAAAATAATCGAATGCATTTGGAAATTAAAATTGATCGTAACCATCCAATTGGAAAAGCAGATGCTGCCGGAGTGAAAGATATTCTATTAGAAGCCGCAATCACGACAATTATGGACTGCGAGGATTCTGTTGCCGCAGTTGATGCTGAAGATAAGGTAGAAGTATACAGAAGTTGGTTAGGATTAATAAAAGGGGATATTTCAGCGACCTTTGCTAAAGGAAATGGAGAAATGGTACGGACACTAAATCCTGATCGAGTGTACAAAACCGTTAATGGCGGAACAATCTCACTATCTGGACGCTCACTTATGTTTATCAGAAATGTTCGTCATTTAATGACAAGCAATGATATTTTGTATAAAAATGGCCAAGAAGTACCAGAAGGTATTTTGGATGGAGTATTCACAAGTTTAATTTCTAAACACGAAATTTTAGGTAATAGCAAATATAAAAGCTCTGTAAAAGGTTCAATCTATATCGTTAAACCAAAAATGCATGGTTCAGAGGAAGCGGCATTTGCAAATAAACTTTTCGGTCGGATTGAAGATTTGATTGAACTTAAACGCAATACAATAAAAATCGGTGTAATGGATGAGGAACGCCGCACGTCATTAAACTTAAAGGCGTGTATACGAGAAGTAAAAGAAAGAGTAGCATTTATCAATACTGGATTCTTAGATAGAACTGGTGATGAAATGCATACATCAATGGAAGCTGGTCCAATGATTCGTAAAGGTGATATGAAAACCTCTGTTTGGTTGAATTCTTATGAAAAATCAAATGTTTTTGCGGGACTTGATTGCGGTCTGCAAGGTCGTGCTCAAATTGGTAAAGGAATGTGGGCTATGCCTGATTTAATGGCGGGTATGCTTGAACAAAAAATTGGTCACTTAAAAGCCGGTGCCAATACTGCCTGGGTACCATCACCGACCGCGGCAACATTACATGCTACACACTATCACCTAATAGATGCTATAGAAGTTCAAAACAAATTAAAGAAAGAATCAACAGACCTTGTTGATGGAATTCTTCAGGTTCCTGTTGAACAAAATCCAAACTGGACTCCAGAAGAAATCCAACAAGAGTTAGATAATAATGCGCAAGGGATCCTTGGTTATGTAGTTCGTTGGGTGGAGCAAGGGGTTGGATGTTCCAAAGTTCTTGATATTAATAATATTGGATTAATGGAAGATAGGGCTACACTCCGTATTTCAAGTCAGCATATTGCGAACTGGTTACACCATGGTGTTTGTACGAAAGAACAAGTTGTTGAGACATTACACCGTATGGCAAAAGTGGTTGATCAACAAAATGAAGGTGACTCTCTCTACCGTCCAATGGCTCCTAATTTTGAAGATTCTGTGGCATTCCAAGCAGCTTCTGACCTGGTGTTTTTAGGTTATGATCAACCAAGTGGTTACAC
>CAURFY010000206.1:0-5189 GCA_963524115.1 uncultured Bacillus sp. | reverse complement strand
AAAACGGGCATCAATGTGCCTTATTCGTTCCCAAAAATCCGAGTCACTGGAAAAACGGGCATCAATGTGCCTTATTCGTTCCCAAAAATCCGAGTCACTGGAAAAATGGGCATCAATGTGCCGTTATGATGTCCAAAAATTAATAATCCCCATGTAACGTTCTGACAAAATGAAAAATTTCCGAAAGAATCACCTTTCTCGACAGCCTGACAACCACATTTAGCGGTTGTTTTTTTATGATCAAATGTTGATTAGAAATTTCTGGTCCCTAATTCCTTCCTTGGTATACACACGTTCGCTTAGGTGAATTTCTTCGTCATTCATTAGTAAAACAGTTGAACTTCTCGTTCCATAGCCCTCACTTTTTATAAACATTGGTGAAAGAACTCGTTCCCATTTCAACGATACACCTGTTTTTGGAAGTTCATCCTCAGGAGCAGGAGCTGCGTTTTGTAGTAAGACGAAAAGTTGCTCTTCTAGATCGTCCCTACTCCCATTTACTATTTTTCCCAAACCCTCCTTCCCTCTTTTTACCTTGGGCCATTCAGTGTTGAGCAGGTGATTACTGACTCCGTAAATCCCAGGCTCCAAACTCTTCACAACATTTTCTATATTGGAATAGTAGTATAACTCTTTAGTATTCCCTGTTAATAGGTTGTAACCAGGATACAAGTCCCGGTGATTGGCCACCTTTGCCATATATTCTCCTGGGTGCAGTTTATTCTTCAAAAATCCCCCTACCAATTCTCCGCGCGAACGTTTTCCTTCTGTATTCTCCCTTGGGTCACGGTAGTTTGTTAGGGCAGCAAAGCTTCCCTCTTTCGTTACGCCCATCCACGTTCCCATTTGCAATAAATCTCGACCAGCGAGAATCTGAGGATAATCCTCCCAAAAATGAACGGGTTCGGTTGGTCTTTCATAAAATTCATCGCGATTGGCAGCAATGATTAGCTTGTATTTTGGGTGGACTCGATAGGCAAATAAAATTAAGCACACAAATGATCACAACTTTCACATATTATTATTTTAAAATTAATTCTAATAGCATAAATCCGCTTACATAATCCTTAAACACTAATGGAAAGATAAGCCTATATTAGCAAATATTCTTTTTTATTCCTAACAATAAAGTCTATGAACGGAGGAGATGTTAATTTGGATCAAAAAGAGGAATATCGTAATTTTTCTAATGTTGAAAAACAGAAGGATTTTTTAACTGCTGAAGAATTTCCAGAAGGAGCTTATGGTTCGCCTGTTGGTGAGGACGAACCTGTGGAAAATAAAAGTACACCGTGGCAGGAAGGACAACAATTTTACAGCAATTTCACTTACGAAAATCGAAATTTGCATCAAGATCTACCAAGGCAGTATCCCGGGGCACATCCGACCCATGATGAAAAGGATAAAAACGAAGAGTAACACGACGCATGCCCCATTTCAACCCAAAAAAGAGACTTTTGCATGAAAAAAGCAAGAGTCTCTATATCTTTATCCCATATGATTCAAAATATATCCACCTTTAATTAACAAAGATTTCATTGATATTGCCCATTAAAGAAAAGTAGTGGTTCCTTTTCTTCTAGATGTATGTCTATCACCTTCCCGATAAAAAGAGTGTGATCACCTTCGATATTCTCATTTACAACTTCACATGTAATCTGTGCCAAGGCCCCCGGTAACACAGGAAAGCCGTTTAGTGTATCAAAGGTTACCTCTCTTTTATCTTTGATTTGCCCAGCAAAAATCATCGATAATTCTTGCTGATCTTCAGACAAAATATTCACTGCATACCTCATGCTCGTCTTAACTTTTTCAAGCATATGAGCCTTTTCTCCAATTGATACTGCAACCAACCTTGGATTAAGCGAAACTGACATGAACGCATTTACGGTCATGCCAAACACAGCTCCATCCACTTCTGTCGTAATAACCGTCACTCCTGTTGCAAATTTACCCATTGCCGTTCTGAACATACGATCATCCATTTTATTCTTCCCCCTAGTTGTGTTCCCTAGTGGATGAATATGCTGAAACTAAACTTTCTATACTTACCATTTGAATATATATGAATAATAGAACAAAAAGCAGTCTCCTATTTTTTGAGGAAACCGCCTTTGTTTTTGGGGGAAATGCCCACCCTTATTTTCCTATTTATTAATCATTGATGTTTACAAACATATCCCCAACTGCAGGTGACTTCTTGATTAGCCCCGATTCCTTAAGCCAATCAGTTGTTTCCTGCCATGATTTTTTCGTTTGACTACCGAATCCAGCGTCCGACTCCATTTTTGGTAATAGAACCTTGATACTTTCTTTTTCTACCTTTTCGTCAAGCGGGTAATTCGCTTCATCCTGGTTTTTCAGTAAAATCTTCAATGCTTCATCCGGATTTTTTTTCATATACTCATACCCTTTAGTAGCCGCACGCCAGAATGCTTTAATCGAATCCTGATCTTTTTTCCAGGTTTGATCACCTGTAACTGCCACTAATTCATAATAGTTCGGAACACCGTAATCAGTTGGATTAAAATAACGAACATTATACCCTTTATCTTTTAAAACCGGCACTTCGTGATTAATATAGGCACCAATTACCGCATCTGATTTTTTGCTAGCAACTGAAGACACTAAATCAAAACCGACATCCACTAATTTCACTTTACTAGAATCCCCGCCATCTTTTTCAACCATTGTCTTTAATAGCGCCTCGTTTAACGGAATCCCTGGATATCCAACCGTTTTTCCTTCCAAGTCCTTTGGTGATTTAACTGGCTTCTCATCTAAAAAGACAACATGATTAAGCGGAGAACGGACGATAGCTCCTATCGATTTAACTGGAACATTTTCATTGGCACGAGCCATGATCACATCAGGTTGATAATAAAAACCAACGTCAATTTTACCAGCGGCAGCTAGATTAAGAGGATCAGTTGGATTCGCTGGATACTTGATATGAACATTGACCCCTTCTTCTTTAAAATAACCCTTTTCTTGGGCAACATATAAAAAACTATGTACCGCATTTGGATACCAATCTAACATCACATTAACATCAGCCAACTTCTTTTCCTTATTATTTCCTTTTCCTTCTCCATTTTGTTTCGTTGCTCCACAAGCTGCCATCATAACTACCAACATTAAGCAAACGCATGATGCGATCCATTTTTTCATTGTGATTTCCTCCATTTAAATGCTCTTTTTTCAAATACACTTACCAGTAAAAATAAAACTATTCCAAGACCCGAGAGGAGAACGATTGGAGCAAACACTCCCGCTCCATCAAACTGCGTCATCATCCTTCTGCTAAAATAACCCAAACCAGCTTGCGCCCCTAGCCATTCCCCAATTGCTGCTCCAATGACACTTAATGGAAAGGCTACTTTCAAGCCTGAATAAAAGAATGGAAGGGCAGAGGGAACATCTAATTTTATAAAAAGATCCTTTTTCTTCGCACCCATAGTCAACATTAATTCTTTTAATTCTTTGCTGCTTGAACGCAAACCATCAAATGTATTTACCGTTATCGGGAAAAAGGTAATTAACACCGTCACGACAACCTTACTCCAAATTGAATATCCAAACCATAAGACGAAAATCGGTGCAAGGGCGATGGTCGGGATCGTTTGGGACACGATAATGATGGGATAAAGTGCTCTTTCTACTATTTTGCTAGAATGCATCCAAACCGCCAGCCCAACACCTAATATGATCGAGATGGCAAGTCCAAGTAAAATAATCAAAAAAGTGGCTGGAAGATGCTTTAAGAATAAGATTTCTTTCAACTCCCACAGCTTAAGCGCAATACCAGTAGGTGCCGGTATGATAAATGGCATATTAACCCAGCGCGCCCCAACCTCCCAAATGGTTAATAAGAACAGCACCAGCACGGATGATGGCAAATAATCCTTCCACTTCTTCATCGTTCCACCTTCATTCGAAGTTGATCAATTAAATGTTCTTTTAGAATCATCACTTCAGGGTTGTTAAGGTCTCGCATTTCCCTTGGCCTACTTAGCGGAACCTTCACCTCTTGGAGCTTGGTAACAGGATGATTGGTAAAAACAAAGATTCGGTCTGACAAAAATAAGGCCTCGTCGACATCATGAGTGACAAACAAAACTGTTTTTTTCCGTTTCTCCCATTGCGTTAGCAACCATTCCTGCATCGATAATCGAGTGATCGCATCAAGAGCACTGAACGGTTCGTCTAACAGCAAGACATTAGATCCACTTAAAATCGTTCGTAAGAAGGAAACTCGCTGTTTCATTCCTCCTGATAAATCACTTGGGTATTGGTGCTCGACTCCCTTTAATCCGAATTCTTCCAAAAGCTCGAGCACTTTCTGATTGGCCACTTCCTTTTTTAAACCTTTTAACTCAAGTGGCAAAGCGGCATTCTCGATAATTGTTCTCCATGGCATAAGTAAGTCCTGTTGTGGCATGTACCCAACATAACCTAGCCGCGATTCATGGGCTGTTCCATTAATCAATATTTCACCATGACTTGGCTGTTCAAGGCCCGTAATTAATCGAAATAGAGTACTTTTCCCAGAGCCACTTGGCCCAATAATACTAACAAATTCCCGATCAAACACTTGAAGGTTAAATGCCTTCAAAATAGAAGCTGCTGCCCCCTTGTTTTTATACAAAAATGAAACATTTTCGAACTCAACCGTTACTTTACTCATCTGTCGGCCACATTTCTTCATTTAAAGCCATGTCCCAAAACATATACTCATAACGAGTGGTGTTAAGGAATATTTCTTCTAATTTCTGTAGTTCAGCTTCCGGTTTTTCGTTAGAAAGATCATCGAATAATTCAATACACCACTGGGCAAGCTCTCCAAATTCTTCTGAACCGTACATTTTAATCCATTCCCCATATAAATCGTGATCGATAGCTCCTGGTTTCAAACTTAATTCTTTCCCTATCTCCCAATAACTCCACATACACGGTAACAAAGCAGAAACAAGCTCAGCAAGCGTCCCGTTTTGCGCAATATGAAGCATATAATGTGTATAGGCTAAAGTGATCGGGGAAGGCTTTGCTCGTTCAAGTTCTTCCTGACTGATTTGAAATTTTTCAGCATATTTTCTGTGTAAGGACATTTCTTCGTTTAGGGTTGAATCTAGTAATCTTGCAAATTTGCCCATTGTTTCGATGTCCGTTGCCTTAACAGCCCCTAAGGC
>CAURFY010000205.1:0-5193 GCA_963524115.1 uncultured Bacillus sp. | reverse complement strand
GGACAGAAATGAATAGAGTTGAAGATTTTAGACATCAACTTAAAGCATTTAAAGGAAAGCTTGATTCCTATTTATCAAACCTAAAAATTATTTTACCAAAAGATCAGAAAGTAATTATTTTTATGTCGGTAGGAAATAAAAAGGAAAGAGCTACTGTATTTACTGGAACTGGGAACCATATTGATTCATCATGGAAAAATACATCCGACAAGGCAATTAAATATATTAAAAAAAGAAACTTAGAGCCTGAATGGATAAAGCTGGATATCATCACGCATTGTGAAGTAGTTTCAATCGAAAATTTCATTACTAAAATATCGAAAACAAAAGAAAATTATTTCCGGTATGGTATATCACTTGACCCCAATTTCAATTTAGCCTTTCTTGAACAAGAAATAAATGCAAACGAATTTATTAAATTCGACACTGTCAATAAACGTGCCTATTTAAGTGAAGAAAATATGAATACATACAGTAGAAAAAATCGAAATATGAAAGGAGCAATAAATTTTAATGTAATAAACAATATCATATTATTTCAAACAACAAGTTTCTTTTATGATAATGATGATCTTTGCGAACTTGAATCAACTCTTTTAAATAATGGCAGACGTAAAATACCAAAGCTGACGCAAAATATTGGATTAGAAATTCTTAGGGAATCGTCTCTCTATCTAGCAAATTTGGTTCAAGATAATGGGAAGTTTGTATATGGTTACTTTCCTTGTTTTGATAAAGAAATAAATTTTTATAACATCTTACGACATGCAAGCTCGGTTTATTCTATTATTGAGGCATATGAAATGATCCGGGAAGAAACATTGGTTGAATCAATTAAAAGAGCATTGGATTACTTAGAAAAAGAAGCGATAGCCAAATTTGAAGAAGAATCATTTGCTTATGTTGTAGATAAAGCGAGCGGTTCAGAGATTAAATTAGGCGCGAACGCTGCGGCAATTCTTGCTTTTTCAAAATATACGAAGGTTTTTAAAGATGATAAATACATACCTCTCATGCGTCAATTGGCTAATGGCATTGAACGTATGCAGAACCCAGATACGGGACAATTTGTTCACATATTGAATTATCCGGACCTATCCATAAAAGAAGCTTTTCGGATAATTTATTATGATGGAGAGGCAGCTTTTGCTTTGATAAGGTTGTATGATATTGATAGAAATCCAAAATGGCTAAAGATCGTCGAAAAGGCATTTTCCTTTTTTATAGAAAATAAATATTGGAAGCATCATGATCACTGGCTTAGCTATTGTACAAATGAACTTACTGCCTTTCGACCATTAGACAAGTACTTCCAATTTGGTTTGGAAAATGTGAAACATAGATTAGATTTTATGATGGAAAGGGAGACAACGTACCCAACCTTTTTAGAATTAACTACGGCTGCTTATAAAATGATTAAAAGGGTAAAAGAATTGAATAAAAGCGAACTGTTGTTAAACTTCGATGAAGAAAAATTGATAGCAGTAATTCATCACCGTGCACAGTACCAATTAAACGGCTTTTTTTATCCAGAGGTTGCCATGTATTTTAAATCTCCTGAAAAAATCTTATCTGGATTTTTCATTCGTCATCAATCCTTCCGGTGTAGAATTGATGATGTAGAACATAATATCTCAGGATACTGTAGTTATCTAACCGAGGATTTAGCCAATCATTAAATGTTCTAATATCCTGTTTAAAGTATACGTGGGGCAGCTAAACCAAAATTAGGGTGAAACGATTGCCTCCAGGATCTCCTCAGAATACGAACTACATATTTTAGAAAAAAGCTGTTCCCCACGAACGGCTTTTTTTAGTATTTGATGAAAAAGGCAAAGAAAAATCCCTTGATTAACAAGGAGATAACGATAGGAATAGGGAAAATCGATACAAATGCCAGTAAAAATATGTAAATTTATTAAGTAAAAGGAACTATTTGTGACGGTTTTTAGACTTTTTATACAATGACTAAGCGAAAAAATTTTCAGATTTAATGGAATTGCTTGATTCGACAGAATATTACATCTATCATTTATCTGAGTGATATATATCACTAAGCTTCAAAACTAGGGAGGGTTTTGTAAGGTGAGCAAAGAATTTTTTAGAAAGAAAATGGGGAAACGGAAAAGTCTTTTGGCGATGAAAGTATCTGCCTTACTTGCAACAACGACTTTGGTTCTTGCGCCATTAAACACATCAGCAGCATTATTGAGTGGCGGATTAACATCTGGGCTCACAAGTACAGTATCACAAATTACTAGTACGGCAACAGGTGCGGTATCAGGAACAGTGGGGGCTGTAACTGGTGTGGTATCAAGTACAGTAACAAATCCAGTTGGGACGGTAACTAGTGTTGTAACAAACCCTGTTGGAACTGTTACAAGTGTAACGCAACCTGCAGTACAGGCTGTAAGTGGTGTAGTATCAGGTGTAACTTCGACTGTGGGTTCTGTAGTACCGGGTGGGTTACCTGTATCTGTCCAACCAGATGGAACAGGAGTTAAAGTGACAACACCAGTGGGGAATGTTGGAGTTCTAAATCCAGGAGTGTCTGTGACAACACCAGTGGGGAATGTTGAAGTATTAAATCCAGGAGTTAAAGTTGAAATTCTACCAAACGGTACGGGTGGTCAAGGTGGGACTTCAGGTCTTGTAAATGCAACTGTAATCAGCAATCAAAAATTAACTGGGTCTCCCTCAAAATTAGACTCAAAATCAAAAAAAATCACTTTAAATTATAGTGCAGATGCAACGTTAAATCTTGATGTACTGGGAGATTTAAAAGTGGTATTTAAAATGCCAGAAGAATTTAAAGATTTATTAAAGGATCCAAATTTTAAAAAGTCATTAACAGCATCTTATAATGCACCAGGGTTAACAGTGCTTGGTATACCTTTATTAGAAAGTAAGGGAACTTTTGCTGCAAACGAAATTCATGTTGATACAGCTACTAATAGTGTTTACATGAATTATAAAGACCTTCTTTCTATAGCTGTATTATCACCAACAGCTTTTAATTTTCAGTTAGAGATTGCACTAGATAAATTACCTTGTGCTGCAGACAATGAGTACACTTTTAATGCTTATACGTCTAATGCTTTTATCGACGTTGCCGTTTTAGAATCACAAGCAGCTTCACTTCATGTACCAGTTGAGTTTGCAAAAGGTGCTTGTCCTGGAGGCAATGGCAATGGGGACAACGGTACTGGTAACAATGACAACGGGAATAATGGTGGCGGAAGTAATGATGGAAATGGAACTTCTGATCAACCTAATAAGTCCGGTGGGAATTTAGATGCAAAATCAGATAGTGTGGTTGGTGGATTAGGAAATATCCTACCAATTACAGGTACTAATTTAGGTAATATTGCTTTAGTTGGTTTATTAACACTTTTACTTGGGTTAGCGATAAAATATATCGGATTTAAAAAAATTACAAATTAATATTTAAAGATACCCACACAAGGATAAAACCGTGTGGGTATCTTTTTTTCCTCATAATAAATAAGGTACCTGTTTACAATTTTTCCGAAAAGTATTTTATAATAATGTTATGCAGTGAAAATAGATTCGTATTTCACTGATACTTTCAAACGGAACTTCGTAAAATGGTAAAATAAAAGGACCTAATGACGCAGGAGGGAATTTTGGATGAGAATTTTAGTTGTTGGTGCAGGAGCAATTGGTGGTTATTTTGGTGGCCGTTTATTGGAAAAGGGTGAGGATGTCACATTTCTTGTAAGAGAAAAGCGGAAACAACAGCTTGAAGAAACTGGACTTGTCGTTGAAAGCGTAAACGGCAATATTAATCTCCAGGTAAAAACAATCCACGCAGGTGATGACGTTGGTCATTTCGATGTCATCTTTCTTTCCACAAAAGCCTATCATTTACAAGGTGCTATTGACAGTATTCGTCCATTTGTTGGAGACGAGACGATGATAGTCCCTCTCCTAAATGGCATTAATCATATTGAAAAATTAATTGAAGAGTTCGGTTCAGAGAAAGTCCTTGGGGGTTTATGTTTTATTGAAACTACCCTTAATAACGATGGGAAAGTCATTCAGACCAGTTCAGCACATGACTTGGTGTTTGGGGAACGAAATGGGGAAATGACAGAGCGTATTATAAAACTTGAAAAAACTCTCAGTGGAACAAAGGCTAATATCCGTTTAAGTCACACCATAATCCCAGAAATGTGGCATAAATATATGTTTATTGCTGTAATGTCTGGAATTACAACTTTGATGCGAGCACCAATTGGGCCAATTCGAGATGAAAAAGGTGGTCAGGAGACCATCTCTCACCTGATAAATGAAATTTATCAAATTATGACCAAAATTAAAGTACCTATCTCTGAAAATATCGAAGCCATTCAATTGGAAAAAATGAACGGGTTGGGCTATTCCATGAAATCCTCTATGCAAAGGGATATGGAAAAGAAAATGCCAATTGAAGCGGATCATTTACAGGGCTACTTACTTAAACTTGCAAAAGAAAATAAGATACAAGTACCAGTTTTAGAAGCGGTTTATGCAAATTTAAAGGTATATGAGAGACAGCTAAGCTGAAATTTAAAGGTGAAACGACTGCTTCAAAAATTTCATTAAAATACGAACAATATAGTATAAGAAAAAGCTGTTCTCCGCGAACAGCTTTTTTTATGTCAAGTCCTGTCGATGTTTATATTAAAAATTTTCTAAAAAATCAGTTTTATTTAAGGTACAATAAATAGTAAGCGCTATCTTTGCCTAAATGGTGGAATCATCATCATCGTTATCATGTTATCTATCATCCACCCATTCCAAGCGGATAGAAGAACTTTTTTATTAAGGGAGACAAAAGCCAATGTTATCAGGTGTAAGAATTTTAGACTTTACAAACTATATTCCGGGTCCTTTTGCAACCCTAAGATTAGCGGAACTAGGTGCAGATGTAATAAAAGTTGAGTCATTAGATGGTGATCCTGCTAGAACGACAGGAGTGGGAGCGGGCGAAGTTGGTCCAGTATTTAGAGCAATGAACCGTGGGAAAAGAAGCATCTCTATTAATTTAAAGAAATCAGAAGGCAGAGCAATTGCCATCCAATTAATAAAAAAATCAGATGTGTTAATTGAAAGCTTCCGTCCTGGTGTGATGGAGAAACTTGGATTAGGTTATGAAACTGTAAAAAATATTAAGCCTGATCTGGTATA
>CAURFY010000204.1:0-5219 GCA_963524115.1 uncultured Bacillus sp. | reverse complement strand
CTTCAGGTAATTGGGCAATTTCTATTAGTGCTTTATGTTGCTGAGGTCCGGGGCGAAATGCAACTAAGTCTTGGTGAAATTCATATTCTGCTAGTTTCTCCGGTGAAACAGGGCCTTCAACCATGACAATTCCTTCTGAAGTGTTTAACTCTTTGGCATAATATGTCTTCTTATATTCCATTTGGTCACCACCTAAAATATGCAAAACCATTTTCTCCCTCTATTATACATAAAACAAACACGAATAAAGCGCTTTCAACGAATATTTTGTCAAAAAAAATAAATTTTCAAAAAAATCAAAATAATACTTTAAATTTTCATAAAATTGTGAAAAAATAGTAATCATGTTAGTAACAATCCTAAAAGGAAAAAAAGGGAGGAATACGTTTGATGAAGTTGGAAGCGCTATCAGCTAAAAAGGGGAATTTTAACCTCGAGAATTATGATGAAATGTACAAGCAGTTTGATTGGAAAGATTCCGAAAAGGAATTTAGTTGGTCTGAAACAGGGCTAGTTAATATGGCATATGAAGCAATTGATCGCCATGCAGAATCATTCCGAAAAAATAAGGTTGCTTTATATTATCGCGATGGTTCACGACAAGAAAAATATACCTTCAAAGAAATGAAGGATTTATCGAATAAAGCAGGAAATGTACTTAAAACATATGGCGAAGTTGTAAAGGGAGATCGTGTTTTCATTTTTATGCCACGTTCGCCTGAACTTTATTTTACAGTACTTGGCGCAATCAAACTAGGTGCAATCGTTGGTCCTCTTTTTGAAGCCTTTATGGAAGGGGCAGTTCGTGACCGTTTGGAGGACAGTGAAGCTAAGGTGTTAGTGACTACGCCTGAACTATTAAAGCGTGTACCGGTAAGTGAACTACCTTCATTAAAACATATCTTCTTAATCGGAGATAATATTGAAGAGAAAGATTCTCTTCTTGATTTTAACAAAAAATTTGCTGAGGCTAGCAGAAAGTTAGACATCGAGTGGGTTGAGCGTACAGACGGTCTTATTCTTCATTATACATCTGGTTCAACTGGAAAACCAAAGGGTGTTCTTCACGTTCACAATGCGATGATTCAACACTATCAAACAGCTAAATGGGTACTAGATTTACAAGAAGAGGATGTTTACTGGTGCACAGCTGATCCAGGTTGGGTAACAGGAACTTCCTATGGAATATTTGGACCGTGGTTAGTTGGTGCATCAAACGTTATCATCGGAGGTCGATTCAGTCCTGACGCATGGTATGGCATGATCGAAGAATATGGTGTTACTGTATGGTACAGTGCTCCAACAGCATTTAGAATGCTAATGGGTGCTGGGGATGAGGTTATCAATAAATTTGATTTGAGCAGTCTCCGGCATATCCTAAGTGTTGGAGAGCCGTTAAATCCTGAGGTTGTTAGATGGGGTGCGAAGGTATTCAATTTACGAATTCATGATACATGGTGGATGACGGAAACAGGTTCACAGCTTATTTGTAACTATCCTTGCATGGAACTTAAACCGGGTTCTATGGGAAAACCAATTCCAGGTGTACAAGCTGCCATCGTTGATGACCAAGGAATTGAACTTCCACCGTATCGAATGGGTAATCTAGCAATCAAACGGGGTTGGCCTTCAATGATGCAAACTGTTTGGGGAAATCCTGAAAAATATGAATCATATTTCATGCCTGGAGACTGGTATGTTTCAGGAGACTCTGCTTTCATGGATGAAGATGGATACTTCTGGTTCCAAGGTCGCGTCGATGATGTTATTATGACTGCTGGTGAGAGAGTAGGTCCGTTTGAAGTTGAAAGTAAGTTGATTGAGCATCCAGCAGTAGCCGAAGCTGGTGTTATCGGAAAACCAGATCCTATTAGAGGTGAAATTATTAAAGCGTTTATTGCTTTAAGAGAAGGTTTTTCAGAAAGTGATGAATTGATTGAAGACATTCGCCAATTCGTCAAGCTAGGTTTAGCAGCACATGCAGCACCTCGCGAGATTGAGTTCCGTGATAAACTACCGAAGACTCGTAGTGGAAAAATCATGCGTCGGGTATTAAAGGCTTGGGAACTAGATTTGCCAACTGGCGATCTATCTACTATGGAAGATTAATAGAAGAATGATAGAACAAAAAGCTGCCTTTACTCGCTTTCTAGCGAATAGAGGCAGCTTTTTTATTATCAAATTTTCGTCATATTAATTTGGGGTGGTTGAGACTGCCCCACCGATTTGGACTATATTTGATGGGGAAGATTCCTTTCCAGCGATGTCGACTGCAGTCACATAATAAGAGCCTTCTCCACCCGTAAAGGATAGACTATTTCCTGACTTAACACTATTAACCTTCGCCGCGGTGCCACCAGTTAGTTTGTACACTCTGTACCCAACAATGTCGGAATCAGAATGTGCTCCCCATGAAAGTGTCGCGCCTGATAATGATAAACTCAATGGTCCAGGTGTTTTTCCATCTTCTAATATTTTAGCATCCGGAATGAGCACATTTGCCCAGCGATCCTTTTTAGGAATTAATTGGCTCGCAGCACCCTTGGAAGTACCTAGGATTTTTGCAACATAATCGGGATTTAAAATGACCCCTCTTTGCGAAAATTCATCAGGTGTAGAATCTAATGCCAAATACTTGCTATCTCCTATTTGCACATATTTACCTTCAATAAGACTGTCGTCCACCTTTGTTGGAGCAAACTTTGCATTAAAAAGGTCTGATTCTACTAAACCAGCACGAGAACAAGCTTCGGATGGAAGCAGTCCTGATACTGCACAGTAAGAACGCTGGACAATTCCCTCTGGCATCTGGAAAGACTCCGCTGGATCAATAAGGTCTGGATTAATATCATAAGCTGCATTAATTAAGTCAGCCCATAAATAAATATTTCGTAAACTATAATTTAATCCACCAGTATTTAATGATTTAGGAGTATCATATCCAGTCCATATTCCAAATGAGACATTTGGATTGGTCGCTACAAACCAGGCATCATAGTATTGGTTACCTGTACCTGTCTTTCCGGCCCAATCGGACTGGAATTTCAGACGACCATTTACGGAAGCAGCTGTCCCTTTCTTGACGACGTCTCTCATCATATCTAACGTTAAATAAGCAGTCTGTGGACTGAATACGTCTGTTTGTTTAATTTCATGCTGATAAATAATTTTTCCATCTCGATCGGTGATTTTATCAATCATATATCCATCAATAAACTTTCCATTATTTGCGAATGTTCCGAAGGCATTCGTGTTTTCCTCCACTGTTACCCCGTTTTCCAATGAACCTATTGCCGTAGCCAGATTGGTATAATCAGGCTCAACGAGTGAAGTGAATCCCATTTTTTCTAAATACTTTGCCGGCCTTTGGGCAATAATATCTTTATAAAGTTTTACCGCAGGGACGTTATATGATTTTGTTAAAGCGTATCGTGCTGATACTAACCCACTATACCTACGGTCATAGTTTTGTGGCCAAGGTCTGTTAATACCTGGAGCAAGATGTAAAGCTACGTCTGGAAGGATTGTTCCAGGTGAAGCGACACCAAGTTCAAATGCTGGACCATATACGAGCAGTGGCTTCATGGTCGAGCCGTTTTGCCTTACCGCACTAGTTGCATGGTTTAATTGCTCCTGTTCGTAATTGCGTCCTCCAACAAAACTGATAATTTTTCCTGTTTTATTTTCAATTAAGATTGCTCCAACTTCAACTGGCTCCTTCACTGTAATCTTTTCGCCAGTTTCAGGGTCAGTTTTCTCTTGCGACTGATCAGGTCCATAATATTTGGAGGTATCTTTTACTTGTTGCATCGCATCATAAATATCTTTATTGATGGTTGAATAAATTTTGTAACCATTTTGGCGAATATTGCGATCTGCCAACTGATGATATTCTTCCAATAAAACGTTATCCTTTTTCAAATCCTGTTCTTCATAGCCATCCTGTTTTGCAAGAATTGTTGCAAGAATATCTATGGAGCGTTTCTCTATTTCTACGGTTACCCAAGGATATTTTTCCTGAGGGTTTTCTTTTGATGGGATAAAATCTTTCGTAATATCATATACTATGGCTTCGTTATATTGTTGCTCATTGATATATCCACCGTCATACATTCTCTTTAAAACTGTTTTCATTCTTTCTAAACCTGGCTCTAAATTTTTCTTGATTTGCTTATCTTTGGTATATGGTGTATATCCGAAAGGACTTTGGGGAAGACCTGCAATGAAAGCTGCCTGAGGCAAACTTAACTGACTTGCGTCAACACCAAAAATTCCTTTAGCAGCAGATTGTACTCCCGCTATATTTCTTCCTGAGGAATTTCGACCGAACGTGGAAACATTAAGGTAAGCCTCGAGAATTTCTTTTTTATCAAAGAATTTTTCTACACGTAATGCTAAAAGGATTTCTTTTGCTTTTCGATCAAATGATACTTCGTTTGTTAAAAGCTGATTTTTAATAAGCTGCTGGGTTAAGGTACTTCCCCCAGTCTTGACAGAGGAGTTGGTTACCTCTTGGAATAGCGCCCGGAAAATTGCTTTAGGGACGACCCCATTATGCCTATAAAAGTATTCATCCTCTGTTGCTACAACAGCATCCTGCAAATATTTCGATACGTGATCTAGCGTTACTTCTTCACGGTCAATATCAGAGCGGAGTTTTCCTAAATAAACGTCATTAGCAAAATATAATTCCGATGTTTCTTCATAATTATAAATTTGTTTTTTCATACTAGCATAGGAACGAATCGGTTCGTCCTTTACGAGCGAAGCGAAGTAGCCACCACCTACTCCTAAGGCAAATGTTCCTCCGATGATGAGAATAATAAAAATGATTAAAGCCAGATTCCAAACCACTTGATAGGTGATTCTAACCCTTTTCACTAATTTTTTATTTGTCAAAAGGTTTAAGCCTGACTTCAGTTTTTCTCTCCAATTTTGATTTTCATTCATGAATATATCAAACCCCCTAAAATCACATCAATTATAGCATAATGGAGCTATGAAAATGACATCGTTCGTCATTTTTCAGTAAATTGCATTGGTAAATTGACAACTAGGGTTCTTATATGGTAAAAATGCTTTATAAAATCTATATTTTGCTTTGATGGGAAACCAGTAGTACTTCTATCCCTGTTTCAGAAAACCGGCGGTCGCTGTGAGTCGGTACAAATAGAAGAATGAATTACCTCCCTGAGCATTCGTTGTGAACGTTAATTAAG
>CAURFY010000203.1:0-5232 GCA_963524115.1 uncultured Bacillus sp. | reverse complement strand
CAATGGCTGGTACATGTCCACGGGAAGATTTAGAAAGGGTAGATGATAATGGAATCTCACTTGCAGAAGCGATGCGAAACCAATATTTAATACCCGAAAGTTTTCCTCTGGCTAAGCGTGACGAACAATCATTTTTAGGGTATCTTGAGTTGCATATAGAACAGGGCCCGGTGTTAGAACAGGTCGATCAACCTTGTGGAGTGGTCATTGGGATTGCAGGTGTATCCCGGTATTCCTTTATCATAACAGGGATAGCTGGCCACGCCGGAACGGTCCCGATGCAAAATCGTTGTGATGCTCTTACTGGTACTGCAGAGGTCCTAATGAAAATTGAAGAAATGGCAAAACAGTATGATCCAATTGTGGCGACAGTTGGCAAACTAGTGGTGAAACCTGGTGCTAGTAATGTCATCCCGGAAACCGTATTAGGTACACTTGACATAAGAGGGACGAATCAAACGGGAAAAACTGCATTTATCCAGAACCTTTTTGCAATGATAAATGATATTTGTAAAAGCAGAAAGTTGACATGCCAATTCGAAAATATAATGGACGTTTCACCCGTCGCTTGTTCTGATTTATTTATTAATATAATTGAAGAAACCCTTCTAGAAAATGGGGTAAGTCCAAAGCGGATGATAAGCGGGGCTGGGCATGATGCAATGGCGCTTGCATCCCTCACAAACATCGGAATGATCTTTGTACGGTGTGAAAAGGGTCTAAGTCATTGTCCAGAAGAATATGTTTCAGATGAAGATATTAGGGTCAGTACAAAGGTGTTGTTGGATGCAGTCAAGCAGATAGCCAATACCCAATTTTCTTAAAGGAAGTGAAAAGATGACGGATGAACTTGAAAAGAAAAAGCTCCTCCAGTTTATTGATAGCAGTAGAGATGATCTGGTTCTCTTTTTACAAGAACTGGTAGCAATCCCGTCGGATAATCCTCCGGGTGATTGTGGGGAGATCGCCAAGCATGTGCACCAACTTCTTCAAACTTTCAATTTTAAGCAAGTGTCAATGTTTGAAATTCCTGTAGTAGAATTAGCAAAGGTGGGGATGACAAAGGTTTCGAATGTGGTTGCTTATGAAGTCTTTGATTCTGAACAAGGTCCTGAAATTACGCTAAATTCACATGGGGATGTGGTTCCACCAGGGGCAGGTTGGACTACAGGACCATATGGTGGAGAAATCAGAGATGGTAAGCTCTACGGCAGGGGGTCTGCAGTATCAAAATCTGACATCGTTTCTTTTACATTTGCCGTTTTAGCATTACGAGAAGTGGCTTCCAGTCTAAAAGGGAAAGTATCCCTTGCGTTTACGTTCGATGAAGAAACAGGCGGAGAAATGGGGCCAAAATGGCTGCTCGAAAAAAATCTTATCAAACCAGATTTTGCCGTTTGCCCAGGTTTTTCCTATTCCATTGTAAATGCGCACAACGGCTGTTTACATATGGAAGTGACGATAAAAGGAAAACAAGCCCATGCCGCAGAACCCCAACATGGTCATGATGCTTTGGAATCTATGACTGGAGTACTTGTTGCTCTTTATCAATATCGGAAGACTCTTGCTGATATAAAGTCAACCGTTCCTGGGATCACATCGCCCACACTTGTGGTGGGAAGAATCTCGGGCGGAATCAATACCAATGTTGTTCCTGATGAATGTACGATTCGCCTGGATCGGCGTCTCATTCCAGAGGAGAATCCTGAGGAGGTAGAAAAGGAAATTAAATGGATCATTACTAATGCTGCTGCCAAAATAGACGGGATTGAAGTGGAAACGAAAAGGATTTTATTGGCAAAAAGCTTTGGCCCAATTTCCGAAAACTCCCCTTTTGTTCAATCATTTAAGAAGAACTGGCAGCAGATTATGGAAGGGGAACTGTTGATCCAAGGTTCACCTTTATATACCGATGCTAGGCATTTTTATGAAGCAGGCATTCCGGTCCTATTATTTGGGGCTGGTCCGAGGACTTTATTAGAAGCAAATGGACATAGAGCGGATGAACATGTAAACATTGCTGATTTAGTAAATGCAACGAAAATAGTTGCAACTAGCATATTTGATCTTCTTAGTCGAAGTATTTAACTTCATATCTTGGCAAAAAAAGGACCATTCCGCTTGGGAATTGGTCCTATTGGGTGTCTCGCCTTCTCGCTTAGATCTAAGATAACCTGCAGCTTGTGCATCAGCTTCTGTGCAAAACTTCTTCGAGGAGGCGTTCATTAAATAACGTATTTCCGACCCAAACATAGGCGAGAAGTCTGCCATATTGATATTTGATTTGTTTGAAATTACTAATGTTGTTATTATTAATACTAGTAGAATTATTTAGGATAAAAACACCTACATTTCCACTCTCCCCAACTTGAAAAACTCATATTAAATAGTATCACAATTAATCCACCAGTGAAATCAGGAAAACATTTAGAGAACTTAATATGATTAAGAATAACCATACAAGAAAGGTTTGATTATTTGTGAGTATCAACAGAAATGCTGCATGTCCCTGCGGTAGTGGTAAAAAGTATAAAAAATGTTGCTTGAAACAAAAAAATGTTGTGCAATTAAATGAGGTCAAGGAAGAACGGTTCTTTCAAAAAAAACATGAGCTTGTATTAAAAATTAGAAGCTTTATTGAATCCAAACTTTCTTTTAACAGGTATGCCCAACTACAAGCAGAATTTTCTCAGAGGTCTGAGCGTACAGTTCCTGAGGATTTTGAAGATGGTTTTTTTCAATTTTGGTTATTTTTTTGCCATCGATTTGAAAATGGTCTCCGAGGAATTGAATGGTTTTATCTAGAACAGGAAACTAGATTATCAGCTGATGAAAAGACCATGGCCAAGCGGTGGACTGGTCTAAACCTAAAATTAGTCGAAGCGGTACAAAAAGGAGAAGAACATGTTTTGTTTGAAGATGTTCTAACAAAGGACAATTATACTGTTAATGATTCGAATGAGAATTCTCCTCCATTTACGCCATGGTACTCTACCATCGGTTTACTAGAGGAGTTCAGGGAGAAATATTATTTTAATGGAGTCAGGATTTTTAGGGGACCAATCAATCTTAATCAGGCGGTGAATCTAGTTCAGACCCTTGTCGAAACAGAAAAGCTAAGTATCGAGCAAATTCTATTTGATTACTATCCTGAAATATTAAGTTCCTTCTTAACTGAACGAAATGATTCCGTAAATGAGGATAAAAAATATAAAGAGATTTCAGAGTTTATCCTAGAATATGAAATTTTGAATGAAACTCGGTTAGAAAACTATCTAATGGAACAAGGGGAATTTGTTTTTGATAAAGACGATGCTGGCAGAAAAATAATTTCGTGGGTGGGAAATTGGAAGCAATATCGGGACAGCGAGGTAGAGGGAGAAGTGCTGCTTGCTGATGTATACGGGTCCTTTTCTATTGAAAAAGATAAACTTATTTTTAAAAGTTTTGACCAGCAGAAAACAGAAGAATTAAAGTCTACTTTGAAAAAAGTTTCTCTTATCCTCCAGTTTGTTTCTGAAAAAATTAATTCTATCACGATCCCAGTTAATGTAATCGTAAAAAACTCATTTGTTCAAATAAGTAAAGAGGTTCCTCCATATTTTTCTTTGTATGCACAGGCAGATTTACAAACGGAAATAGATGTTCCAATCCCTAAATATCATCATAAATCTATCCGACAATTAGTGGAAAGTAATCAAGTCGGCACTGCGGAGACATGGTTGAAACAAAATGAATTCAATCTATACCAACAAGTAAAACAGCAGTTTAAAAAGGTAGAAGTAACAGCGGATTTTAATACAGTACGAAAACAGCTAAGACTTCCTTTATCCGCTTTTGTTACAGGAGGAGCAAATAGACACACCTCTCTTGAACAAATTAGGAATCCATATTCGCAAAACCTAATTGATAAGGAAGACATTCCTTTTTATGAAGATTTAGGTTTTACCCCAGGTAATATCGATAATTTTTACTCAAAGGATCTTGTCGCCTTTTATAAAGAGAAAACGAGTGGGAAAGGTGAGGGAACGGTAAGGAAGTATCGTAGCAGTGTATACCTCATCAGGGAGCAGTTTGAGAGCCAGTCACTCGAAAGTTGGAATGAATGTGACGAATCTTTTTGGACAAGATTGATTGTGAAAGATTTATTAGAAATAGAAGAAGTTAGTCAATCTTTCCGAAAGGATTTCTTTAGCACGATAAAGGCATTAACAAAGTGGATTGATACAAATAGGAATATGTCTATTTCAATTTGTGCAGTTAAGGTTATTCATGATACCGAGGCCAAGTTGGTGTCTGGTAAGCCTTTTCAGAAGGCATAGATTTATTGTGTGAAAAACCAAAAGAGCAGATCGACAACTTTCAGTGTCACTGCTCTTTTTTCTATTTTGATATTTTGGTCCTGTTTTTTGTGAAATCCACCTCAGGATAATAGCGGTCCTTAACTAAAATATTAGGACCTAGGCATTCTACCCTTGGACAATGACATGTAAGTTGTTTAGCAATTGGGGTGTTTAACCAATTTTCGTAAGCTTGTTGTAGTCCGTTTTCCTTTACGTTACCTAGCGGAGGAATATCTCCAAAATCAGTCACGATAATATCACCGCTAAAAATATTTATATTTAAGCGGGATCGTCCATCAGGATCATTTCGAACAGTCACGTTTGGACTTTCATAAAGTCGCTTTAATAAAGCTAGATCATCTTCATTTGTACTACAAGGATAAAACGGTAATGTTCCGAAAAGCATCCAAACATCTTGATTACGAATGTCAAGCAAATGGTGAATGGCCTGTCTGATTTCATTAATGGATAAATAGGCTAGATTGCTAGCGAAATCACTTGGGTACATGGGATGAATTTCATGACGCTGGCACAGCATTTCGTTAACAATTTGCTGATGAATTTTTTCCAAATAGGGAAGTGTTCTTCTGTTAAGCATTGTTTCAGCAGACACCATAACACCGGATTTTACAAGAGCACGACTATTTTCTATCATTCGTTCAAAAGATTTCACACGTTGCGAATAACTAGGCTTTGATTCCATTCTCGCAAAGCCAGCGGTAGCAAAATCTTCTTCCGAACCCCAGTTGTGTGAAATATGTAATACATCCAAATAAGGTGCGATAAGCTCATATCGCTGCAAGTCCACCGTTAAATTCGAATTGATTTGAGTCCGAATTCCACGGTCATGTGCGTATTTAAGCAAGGGTAAAACGTAATTTTTCAACGA
>CAURFY010000202.1:0-5289 GCA_963524115.1 uncultured Bacillus sp. | reverse complement strand
AAATTGAAAAGAGGTAGGGTTTACATAATGAGAAGGGGAGCCGGATACAGGCTCCCTTTTGAAATATTAATGCATCGAATTCATTGCTGAATGGTGAACGATGACACGTCGAATAAAGAATGAAAGAAATAAACTAATTAGTGTCACGATCATCGCAAACAAGAACACATTCTGCGAACCTAATGTCATAGCGTTAGCAACCTCGGTCGGCTTGGTGGGAGCTGTGGACTTGTGCATATATTGCTCCATCCCACTTGTTAAAATAATGATGGCAACTGTTGTACCAATTGCACCTGCAACCTGCTGCAGCGCTTATGACAGCTGTACCATGCGGATAATGCTCTTGCGGCAGTTGGTTCAGTCCATTGGTTTGCGCCGGCATCCAAACCATAGAGATTCCGACCATTAGTCCAATATGCAAGCTACGATATACTCAATCGAAGAGGAAGGTGTGATGCCAGAGAGGTACCATAACATAATCGCAACGACTAAGCTACCCAAAAACGATTCTGTTTGGCAAACGGATCAAATTGGATGGTACCTGTCATCTTGTCACCTTTTTTCTCTGCGCAAATTCAAATTAGCTGGTAAAATAAACAAAAGATTAGGGAAGGTTTAAATGTGGAAAAAATATTAGAACAAATATTGGGCGAGCTCAAAGACCTTAAACTAGGTCAAGATCGATTAGAAACTAAAATTGATAGCCTTAGAAGCTCAATCGTTAAAGATTTGATACCATATGTTGAAAACGTGGAGAAAACATATTGAAGACAGCAAAAATGAAATTCACGATCGTTTTGACCGCTTAGAGAGACAGGTACGTATGATTGATGCAGACCTAGATGGATTAAATATCCAAGTACAGAAAAATAAAAGAGATATTGAAAAGTTTAAACAAAATTAATGCTAAAGTAATCTTAAAATTATATATGCAAAAAACAAAATTGGTTACATTTTCGATTTCAAATTCAAGTTTTGCGAAAGGAAACGGAACCCGTTAAATTTTAAGGGCTTATTGTTTTGAAAGAAATTCTCTCCATATATTTGCTAATACTCCATAAAAGGTATGATCAGCATAATGGCTAAAGCCTTTCAGCCTGCCTGATAGTTTCCTCATTTATAATGCCTATTCCTACTGGGACATCCCTACTGCTTTTTTCTCGACTGCTACACGAATTTCAACTTTATTTAAGTTAAGATGATTATAAGTATAGTTGGCCAACACTTTAGCAACTTTGGTCATAATCCCGTTTCCTTGATATTCTTCTCCAAGCCAATATCCAATATATGCCGTCTTGTTGGACCAATTCATACTATTGAAGCCTGCGAATCCAACATTTCTCCTTGAAAAATATAATAGTATTTACAGCATATCCTTTTAAACATCTTCAGATAAATCCTTAGATAAAATAAAAAAAACGTTAGATTTTGAAAAAATCTCTTAATGCATTTTCAAATGTAATAAATGGTTCAACAGAAATTCATTTTCTAGTTTTAAAAGGTGAACCAATTCCTGAACCTATTGCTCAGGATGGTCCGTTTGTAATGAACACGGAGGAAGAGATTCGCGAAGCACTCCGTGATTATCAAAAAACAAAATTTGGAGGCTGGCCATGGAACCGGCCAGATCCTGTAAACGATCGTACTCTCGAAGATTTGCCAGCTATTCTGATGGTACAATTGAAAAGAGATAGGTTTACATAATGAAAATAGGAGCCCGATTCAGGCTCCCTTTTGAACGATTAATGCATCGAATTCATTGCTGAATGGTGAACGATGACACGGCGGATAAAGAATGATAGAAATAGACTGATGAGTGTCACGATCATCGCAAACAAGAAGACGTTCTGCGAACCTAACGTCATGGCATTAGCAATCTCGGACGGCTTGGTGGGCGCTGCGGACTTGTGCATATATTGCTCCATACCACTCGTTAAAATGATGATAGCAACTGTTGTACCAATTGCACCCGCAACCTGTTGCAATGTGTTCATGACAGCCGTACCATGCGGATAAAGCTCTGTTGGCAGCTGGTTAAGTCCATTGGTTTGCGCCGGCATCCAAACCATGGAGATACCGACCATTAGACCAATATGTAGGGCTACGATATAGACAATCGAAGAGGAAGGTTTGATACCGGAGAGGCACCATAACATAATCGCAACGACTGCTAGACCGGAAATCACCAGCCATTTTGGTCCATATTTGTCAAATAAACGTCCCATCCGCGGTGAAAGGATACCGTTTAGAGCACTACCCGGCAAAAGCATAAGCCCGGCGGTGAACGCGGATAGTTTCATACCGTTTTGAAGAAACATGGGCAGGATAATCATCGTTGATAAGATAATCATCATACAAGAAAGTACCATAAGAAGGCCAACATTATACATTGGAAATTTAAAAACGCCTAGGTCCATCATTGGCTCACGCATATACACTTGGCGTAGCGTGAACAGCAAAAGAGCAACCAGACCTATTACAATGAAATAAATAACGGGTGAGCTGGTCCAGTTTTCCACACCTTCCCCCGCTTTGCTAAAACCAAAGACAACCCCACCAAAGCCGATCGTAGATAATACGACTGACAGTAAATCAATGCGAGGCTTCGTAATTTCTGTAACATTTTCCAAGTACTTTAATCCTACCAGCAGACCGAAGACTAAAAACGGTAGTGAGAGCCAGAAGATGTAGTGCCATGTTAAATATTCGATTAGCAGACCTGCAACAGTCGGGCCAATTGCAGGAGCGAACATAATGACTAATCCCACAAATCCCATCGCCGCACCGCGTTTCTCCGGTGGATAGATGATGAGGATTGTATTGAACATAAGCGGTATTAATAGACCCATACCGACCGCCTGAAGAACGCGAGCAAACATCAGCATTTCGAAATTGATCGAGAGTGCGGCTATCAATGTACCCAAGATCGAACTCGCAAGTGATCCGATAAATAATTGTCTAGTCGAAAACCTCTGCAGGAGCAAGCCTGTCATTGGCATTAGAATGCCAAGAGTAAGCAGGAATCCCGTTGTCAACCATTGTGCAGTAGCAGCCGTAATTTGGAATACAACCATTAAATTACTGATTGCGATGTTGAGAGCTGTTTCACTAAACATACCAACAAAACCACAGATGAGCAGCGACGACATAATCGCCTTCGTATTATATTGTTTCATTTTCGGATTCCGCTCCCCTCTGATTTATATTTTTTTCACCTTGGTTAAATGAGTTACTTGTTTCATTTTATTGTCCACTTATAATTGTGTCAATGAAGGAACAATTATGGGATTTACAATAGGTGGTTCCAGGCAGAAGAACCGAATACGGGCCCCCAGAGGTTCTTCAACTGAAAAATGTTAAAAAACTGCTCCAAAAGAAAAAGAAATCGTGTTTAAAACCATCCTGATTTAAAAAATTCTTTCGCATATCCTCCTGAAAGGAAAGATCCTTAACGTGATATAGTTAAATAGAAAAAATCTCAAACGTACACCAACGGAGGGGAATAGCTTGAAAATAAAGGACATGACATTCGAAGAACTAGAAAAATATGAAACCGAACTTAACGATAAGGAATCGGACAGTGAATACACGTTATTACCACAAAAAATATCCGTCTATGAAGAGATGTACCGGAGATTAAAGCTACTTGTAAAAGAGAATAAGGAGGACTTGGGTTATCATATGGAAAACCCAATAAAAAAAATACAATATCAAAACTAGAAGTTTTGCAGGAATATATTTGAGAAAGTAAAATAGAAAGGAAGGTACCACTTAATATAGTTATATAGATAATGTAGTTAACTAGGAGAATGGTAATGGACTTGAATAATTATCAGGAAATATTTTCAAAAACTATAATCAAGGCAATTAAAGAAAAAGAAAGTCCTGAAGAAATAAATTGGGATAAAATTACTGATTCAATTGTTAAAGTACAAAGTGAATTAATTCCCGACATTTCAACAAATATATATAACAGCTTAGTAAAAGAAATGCCTGAAATGATTGAAAGAGCTAGATTAGACGAAGTTGGTTTTGAAGCAAGACTACGTGATAGATGGTTGAAACCATTTTATTTAATGGGTGCGACTATTCAAATTACTGATGAATTTTTACAAAGTGAAATATAGGAATTTTATTCCAATATTTCCTTAATGAGTAAAAAAGAGATTGAGATCTGGAATGTACTTTTTAAGTTTCAAACACGTGCAATTCAAATATCACGAGAAATATTAAAATTGGTAAAATCCGGTTTCTCTGATGGTGCTATGGCGAGATGGAGAAGTCTACATGAGAGTAACGTCATATTTAAAATACTACTCTCGAAAATGCCAGATATTGATACAACTTATGAAATCGTTCAGAAATATTTAGATTATGGATATGTTGAGGAATGGAAAGAGTTTCAGGTTTATAAGAAAAATGAACCATCTTTTGAACTAGGAGAAGTTGACGAAAAGTATTCGGAATTTATAAAATTAAAGAAAGAAGAATTAATAAAAAAATATGGTCAATCTTTTCTTAAACCATATTCATGGTGTAGACCACTAATAAAAAAAGATAAGATATATTTTAGTGATTTGGAAAAATTCGCTGGTGTTGATCGGCTGGCAATATATTACAAAAAGGCGAATTATCAGGTTCATAGTAGTCCAACAGGAATATTTAACAGTACAAGTTTTTTACCAGATGTTGATCAAAAGCGATTCTATTTATCAGGTCCATCAAATTACGGTCTTTCTATACCATCTCAACTTACAGTAATAAGTCTGTACCAAATAACAGTGTCACTATCATTGTTAAAATCAAATATTGATAGACTGACTATTTTAGATGTTATTAAAAAGTTTATGGAAGAATGTAATACAGATTTTGATAGAGTCAATAATGAGATCATAGAAGAGGAGCTATCTGAAAAATCTGATGATAGTTAAATAAAGACCCATTTTTGGATCTGCTACATTGTCAATTTTGTATGACCTCCATTTTATTGGAGGACTTTTTTTTATTTAAACAAAGAAAATCCAGATGAAATTTCCAATAGATATGGAAAGAAATTAGAAAACAATTTATAGTAGTGAAACTTTACTGTTCAGGAATCATTCTTTAATGTTTAAGCTATATGTACTGTATTCTAAATAATCTAATTTGCTGGTCCATCGTAATCCCGAGACTTCAGGAAGTAGATCCCTATAATCACCACAATTCAAAATATGAACATCTTGTATCCTTGATACATCTTGATACTAATGGACAGATTGTTACGTTTTTTTAGGGATGGAACTTTTGAGA
>CAURFY010000201.1:0-5310 GCA_963524115.1 uncultured Bacillus sp. | reverse complement strand
CCATGACTTGTATATTCACATAAACATGTATCAGCAACAACGATAACGTCCGGATAATGTTTTTTAATAAATCGTGTACCTTCCTGAACGATTCCGTGATCATGGAATGCACCGGTTCCGCATTCATCTTTTTCGGAAGGAATCCCAAACAATAATACAGATTTTATCCCCAAAGCGACAACTTCATCCATTTCGGCTGCAAGGTTATCAAGGGAAAGCTGGAATACTCCAGGCATTGAGGATATTTCATTTCGGATATTATTTCCTTCGATGACGAAGAGAGGATAAATGAAATCATTCACACTTAATTGATTTTCACGAACCAATGCCCGCATATTGGCAGATGAACGTAAACGACGATGGCGCGTAAATTGTAATTTCTTCATAATAAAATAAACCTCCTGTTTATCTAGTAACTGGATTCAGGTTTTCTATAATCGCTTTGATCATATCCTTAACCGTATATTCAGTCGGTGAAACGTGAACAGTTAAACCAAGGGCTATTGCCCTTTTAGTCGACACCGGTCCAATACAAGCTACTAAGCAAGAACTCAGTTTATCAGATAAGTTATATTCTTGAACAATTTCGATAAAATGATCCACTGTCGATGGACTTGTAAAAGTTAAAATATCTAGTTCTTCATTGGATAACATCTCTACTAACTCTTTTTTGCTCTCCTCAGGTGCGTATGTTTCATAGATAACCGCTTCAGTGACAATTGCTCCACGCTCAGTTAACGATAAAGCAATATAATCTCGGGCAAGGTTTCCCTTTGGAATCAGCACCTTCATCCCTGGTTGAATGAGCGGCAAAAACTCACTGACAAAACCTTCAGCAACATATTCCGAAGGAGTAAAATCAACGTGAATCCCTCGATCTACTAGTACTTGTTTAGTTCTTGCACCAATCACAGCTACCTTTGGCAGAGCATGGCTGTTAACCATACTAAAAAAAGTATCAACTGTTACATTGCTGGTAAAAATAATCCAATCATATGTATGTAGCTCTTTCATCATTTCTGTTAGTTTATCATTTTGTTGGACAGGTCTAAATGCAATCAAAGGGATTTCAATTGGAATCCCACCTTTTTTTTTCACCAAATCGGAAAAGGGCTTTGCTTGCCCTTTTCCCCTCGGTACCAAAACCTTTTTATTATATAAAGGTAAGGATGAATTGATCATTCATTTTCAAGCTCCCGCTTAACCTGATCGATCAATGCCTTGCCACCTTTTTCTGTTAAACGGTCTGCAACAATATTCCCAACTTCTTCAGGATTATTTCCTGTCAATTGTTCTTTATAAATGATATTTCCATCAGGAGATGCAACAAGTCCAGTCATGACCACTTCATCCTGGTCATTAATATAGGCATAACCTGCAATTGGAACTTGACAGCCACCTTCCATTTTTTGAAGGTAAGCACGTTCTGCGCGAACAGCACGGTCAGTATTTTTACAAGTAAATTGATCTAGTAAGTCACGTAATTCTTTGTCATCCTCGCGACACTCGATTGAAAGCGCCCCTTGACCAACAGCTGGTACACATACTTCATCGTCAATAATCTCAGTTATTACTTCTTGTTCACAGCCTAAACGATATAGACCTGCTGCAGCTAAAATAATCGCATCGTATTCGCTTTCTTCTAGTTTGTTCACTCTTGTATCAATATTTCCGCGAATCCATTTAATCTCTAAATCAGGCCGTTTTGCTAATAGCTGTGCACTGCGGCGTAAGCTACTTGTCCCAATCACAGCGCCTTGCTTCAATTGATCAAATGGTATATTTCCCTTCGAAATAATGACATCACGGTGATCTTCACGTTTTGGAATACTTCCGATTACTAGGCCTTCAGGAAGAACTGCAGGCATGTCTTTCATACTATGGACTGCCATATCAATTTCTTTGTCAAGCATAGCTTGCTCAATTTCTTTAACAAAAAGGCCCTTACCGCCCACTTTAGATAAAGTAACATCTAAAATACGGTCACCTTTAGTCACAATTTCCTTAACCTCAAATTCAAACGAACCACCCAATTTTTTTAATTGATCGATAACCCAGTTCGTTTGTGTTAACGCTAACTTGCTTCGTCTTGAACCAACAATAATTTTTCTCATGTCTGCCTCCTAGTGTCATGCGTACCAAAAATGAAATGATGATAGTTTTCCGAATAAGAAGAAGTTTAATAATACAATTAAAAAGGCTGCTACGTTCCATAGAGCGAGCGACTTACCTTGTAACCCTTTTACAACACGTAAGTATAAATTAATACTGTACGTACATAACACGATAAATGAACCAATGACCTTTGCGTCAAAAATAGTCATATTTGGCACCTTAATAAAAGCCCATTGCATACCTAAAATGAGTCCTAAAAGTAGCATTGGCACCCCAATTACATTTAATACATAAGAGAGGTGTTCTAGCCTTGATAAATCAGCAATTCTGAGAAGCCTTTTCCCCCACTTTTTCCGCTTTAATAAATCATATTGAATCAAATACAATAGGGAAAATACAAAGGATAAGGAAAACGCCCCATATGAAAGAATAGCCATCGTAATATGGATCAACAAAAGTTCTGAAACTAGCTGCTGAGCAACTATTTCGGAATTATATTGAACCGGTGCAAAGGTGTGGATCGCCATGATTACAAATCCAAGGACATTGGTAAAAAAGACAATAAAGTCCATTCGAAGTAATCGATTTATACCTAAGGATAAAGTGACCAATACCCAAGTATAAAAATACAGTCCTTCAAATACCGATAGGATTGGGAACCTCCCTGTTTTCACTACATAGATTAGGAAAAAGGTGGTTTGCAACGCCCATACAAATGCAAGTAACCAGAAGGCCACTTGATTAGCCTTCCGGTTATTGTGAAGAAAATCAATAAAATATAAAAGTACACTTAAGGCATACACCAGAACAGTTAGTTCGTGCAGCCGGGTCATATAAATGTCAAACATGGACAGAACCTCTCTTATGCTTGGAAGGAAGCCTGTGGTGCATGAACCATTTCCTGTCTCGATTCGGCCGCTTTATTTTTTAGTTGTTGCTTCTCAACTTGTTCCTCGATATTAAATATTTTAATAAATAAGTCCAATGCTTGTGAGGCATTTTGCTCTCCTGCAAGCTCCTTGGCTTGGAGAATTGGATCCTTTAACATCTGGTTAATGATACTTTTTGTATGTTTATTGATTACTTTAAGATCTCGATCAGATAGATGAGACAACTTTCGCTCCATACTAGTCATCGTTTCTGTTTGAATGACAAGTGCCTTTTCACGCAATGCAGAAATAACTGGAACGACACCAAGTAAATTTAGCCATTGTTTAAAATCAACAATTTCTTTCTCAATCATTAGCATGATTTTTTCAGCGGCCTTTTTACGCTCTTGAAGATTGGCTTCAACAATCCCTTCCAAATCATCAATATCATATAAAAACACACTTTCCAAGTCAGCGATTTGCGGATCTATGTCACGCGGAACTGCGATATCTACCATAAATAACGGTTTGCCTTTACGTAACTTGGTAATGTTCAACATCATCTCTTTTGTGATGACGAATTCTGTTGCTCCCGTTGAACTGATCAAAATATCCGCTTCTGTTAAAGAATTATGAAGTTCTTCAAGCGTTTTCGCCTCTCCATCAAAACGACTTGCCAATCCCTGTGCTTTTTCAAATGTGCGGTTAATGACCGTTACTTTGCTAGCTCCATTTGCATGAAGATTTTGAATAGCTAGTTCTCCCATTTTCCCAGCACCAAAGACAAGAACATGCTTATGATCAAGAGTACCAAATATTTTCTTAGCCAGTTCGACAGCCGCATAGCTAACTGAAACAGCATTAGCACCGATGTCAGTTTCGGAATGTCCGCGTTTGGCAATGGTAATTGCTTGTTTAAACAATTGATTAAACACCGTACCTGTCGTATTTTCCTGTTGTGCCAACAAGAAACTAGACCGTACTTGTCCTAAAATTTGCGTTTCACCTAAAATCATAGAATTTAGGCCACACGCTACCTTGAACAAATGTTCAACTGCTCCATCTAGTTCATAAATAAATAAGTATGGAGAAAATTCATCTTGTTCAAGACCAAACCACTCGGAAAGGAATTCCTTAATATAATATCGACCCGTATGAAGTTGATCAACGACCGCATATATTTCCGTCCGGTTACATGTAGAAATAATTACGTTCTCCAGGATGCTTTTTTTCGATCTCAATGTCTGCATTGCATTCCCAATGTTTGTCTCATTAAACGTCAACTGCTCACGTATTTCGACAGGGGCAGATTTATAATTAAGACCGACTACAATAATATGCATTTTCTAAATGACACCCCCACTAAAATTGCATATTCACCTAACTAATTATAACATGTGTGTTTTTTTTATCTGCTAAAAAGATGTGAACAGAAACCGAAATTATAGTGATAAATATCGGTCAAAATCAACCTTTTTATGGCTCTGATTTTGCTCAAACCTCTGTTGTGATAACGCTTCCCTTACTATTAATCGGTATAATTTTTTTCTATTTATGAAACTAATTTATAATTACCTGTTGACCGATTGTTTCTAGCAAGGTACCTTAATTATATAAAAATCGACATATACTTCCTTTTGTACAGTAACAAAAAAAAGAAAAATATTCAAGTGAACCTTACTGGAAGTGGTGAATTTAGTGAAAAATCAACGGTATTTTTCCGGAATCATTTTTATTGGTTTTGGAGGTTATTTTCTCCTACAACAAACAAATATTACATTCCTCCAACAATTAATTGGTTGGCCAACGTTGTTGATGATTGTTGGTCTGGCATTTTTATGGCAGGGTTATGCTGGGAGAGAAAGTGAATTAATTTTCCCAGGGGTGGTTTTATTCGGCTTTGGTCTACATTTTTATGTTACGACCCATCTACATATTTGGACAGACCAAATTGGTATTTTTATATTGATTCTAGCTTTGGCCTATATCCTAAAGTATCAGAAGACAGGGGTTGGACTGTTTCAAGGTATATTGTTCGCCATTCTCGCAGCCTTGCTTTTGTTTCAGGATCGCGTTATGAGCTGGTTTGGGACTGTCGAATCCAAGGTAAGTTTTATCTGGGATTTTTGGCCGATTATATTAATCCTTTTTGGAGTCTATTTTTTAATGAAAAAGAAATAAGCTATGTTAAAACTCATTATTGATTTTGCTCACTTTTTGATTGGATCGGATACAGATAGACTCCTGCGAAAAAAATATGTATTGAGGTGGTTTTCTTAAACTACCGAGTCCCTGCTGGTCTCGTGGCAATTTATTAATATATGCG
>CAURFY010000200.1:0-5327 GCA_963524115.1 uncultured Bacillus sp. | reverse complement strand
CGACAGCTATGAAGCAATATATCGGCCATTTATACGCTGTTACCCATGGTTTTGTTCTGCTTAAAGTGAGATTTTCATAAGCCTCAAATCCGATAATCACAAGTGGGACAACTTCTAATGCACTAAACACAGCCCCAAACGCAATGACCCCCATTGGTGTACCGCTGAAATATAAATGGTGGAACGTTCCTATGATCCCACCAAACAAGAATATACTTGTTGAAAATAACACAGAGGCAGAAGCGGTTGCGGTTCGTAGTAGCCCCATTCTTGTAAATAAGAAGGCCATCACCACGGTCGCAAATACTTCAAAAAATCCTTCTACCCATAAATGAACGACCCACCAACGCCAATATTCAGCCATGGCTAAATGAGTATGTTGTCCCCACATTAATCCAGGAACATAAAATAACGGAATCGCTGTGGCTGCGATTAAAAACATGGCCAACAGATGACGGTCTTCACGTGACTTTTTAAAAGCGGGTAATAACGCTCTGCCCATTAAAAATAACCAAATGAACAGTCCGACCGTTAAGAAAATTTGCCAAAAACGACCTAAATCAACGTATTCATAGCCCTGATGCCCAAACCAAAAGTTTGTTTGATTATCAAATTTTTGGAATACACCAAACCACTGACCAGCCATTGATCCTACCACAATGATTAACAAGGCAACAAATAAAATATTGACTAAACCCCGTTGAAACTTTGGTTCATGCCCAGAAACAGCTGGTGCCATAAATAGTCCTGTGGCAAGCCAAGCTGTCGCTATCCACAAAATCCCCAATTGAGTGTGCCATGTTCGTGCTACAGAATAAGGCAACCATTTTTGTAGTGGAATACCATAAAAACCAGATCCCTCAACGGCATAGTGGGCAGTAACGGCTCCAAGACCAACCTGTACCACTACCAAAGCGGCGACAACCCAAAAGTATTTTAGGGTTGCTTTCATGGATGGAGTTGGTGTTAGTGCAAGTAGTGGATCCTTTTCTGGGTAAACCTCCTCAATATGCTGTTCCTTGTGGCGTTGGGCAGCATAATACCAGGTAAGAGCGCCAACTCCCGCAAGCAGCATGACAAAACTAACTACTGACCAAATAACCAATTCCCCAGTTGGACGATTGTCAATCAAATCTTCATTCGGCCAGTTATTTGTATAGGTGATATTGCTATCTGGACGGTTAGTTGCGGTTGCCCAGGTGCTCCAGAAGAAAAAAGTTGTCATTTCATTCATTCTGGCTTGATCCTTCACCGTGTTTTTAGGAATCGCGTAATGATTACGTATATCTGAAAGATCTGGATCATTCATAAATAAGCCTGAATAATAGCTATTTAAATAATGAAAAGCATCCTCGCGATCTTTTGAAATGGTTAATTCATGTGTTTCTTTATCGTAGGTATTTGTGCGAATTTCTTTTTTCAAACGGGCACGTAATTGAGCTTTTTGTTCATCGTTTAAATCCACATATTTTTTACCGAAATCAGCTTTACCCCATTTATTCAAAATAAAGATTGATTCACGATGAAGCCAGTCAGCATTCCAGTCTGGTGCTACATATGCACCATGTCCCCAAATACTTCCCACTTCTTGACCGCCAATTGACTGCCATACATTTTGACCATCTTTGATATCATTACCTGTAAATAATTCCCTTCCATCCTCTGTGACAACTCGATCAGGAATCGGCGGCATAACTTGATAAATTCGTCCACCAAAGTAGCCTAAAATGGCAAAAGAAATAATAATGACTAAACTTAAACTAATCCATAATTTCCGGTAATTCATTTAAACCCTCCTAAAAGTTTTTTCGAAGAAAGACAAAAAGCAAACCCATAAATGTCACTCCTTTCTTAACTTCCCCATTAATGGAATTAGTATTCCATCTTTATCCAATTAAAAAAAGACACCGGGTTGTCCCGATGCCTCACTAATTTAATTTAACATTTATAAATTAGATTCCTTTTCCTTATTCGTTAGTCATGCTGTTTCTGGGGTAGATGTCTTTCTGGATGTCCACTACCATGGGTCCTCTTATTCTTTTCTTGTTTTTTCTTATTTTCATTCAATTTCTCAACAAATTCACGAGTATTCTCCATTGATATCCCTCCTTAGGTTTAAACCTCGTTGTTACTGTAACCAACTGGAAGGGAAAACATTCGTAACTATTATAAAAAGGAAATTTAAACTTCTCTTCTCATCGCTCTTAGTACGTCAACATTTGTAGCTCGTTGTGCAGGTCTTAGCCCAGAAAGAATTGTTACTAAATAACAAATGATGAAACAAATCAAAGGAAGAGACCATGGAATATAACTGAACAATAAATCTTTTGGAAGCTTTTCGTCAAATACCTGTTGGACAATCAATGGGATCCCGAAATTGACAGCATAACTAATGGCATAAGAAACTACTGTTCCAATCAGTGCTCCAATTAGCCCAATATAGCTGCTTTCCAATAAAAAAATATTTTTGATTGTCCTTGGATTTGCTCCAATCGCCTTCATGATTCCAATATCGGGAGCACGCTCAGTCACAGCCATGGTCATTGTATTATAAATACCAATTGATGCAATCAGAATGGCAATCGTACCGATGAAAATCAGCCCTGCTTTTACGATAGTAAAAACCATATTGATTTGCTTTAATTCATTAATAACTGAATAAGTGGCATATTTCTTTTCTTCGAGCTTATCTGATATGCTTTTTACGCCTTCAATATTATTGGCGTATATTTTAACTTGATCATATTGATTCGCCATGTTTTTTGGTATTTCCATGTCAGGATTATTGGGGTCCTTCATTATCCCTCTTGGTGTACCTGTAAACATTTCTATATCCTTTAGGGTTTCCTCTGAGATAAAGACATTCTTATCATAACTCCATTGCTTGGATGGTTTTTTCCCAATTCCAACAACAGTGACCTCTATACTTTTCTTTTCCGCTTTTCCATTTTCAAATTTACTTACAATCATAGAAACCTTTTTACCGATTAGATCCTCTTTAAAAAGATATTTAGCCTTAACTTTTCCTTTTTTATCGTAAAGATCGTTTGGTTCTGCATCCTTTGAGGCAAGTTCCTTGATAAAATGGTAACCAACAACCACTTCATCCTTCTTTTCTGGGAGTCGACCAGAGGAAAGCTCAAAGCCCGACTTAACTTCAGAAGGCATATGGGTGACAATGGTCTCGGCACTAGTTTGATAATTGTCAATTTCATAGTTCGCTTGTTGCTGAAGTTGAATTCGACGTGTTACCGCCTTCACATTTCCCAACTTTTCGAAATAGGAGACGTCCTTATTCGTTAATTGCTGAAAGTTTCCTTTATCAGCCTCTTTCCCATGGACTTCAATTTCTGTTACGATTCTTTGCTCGGTCATATCTTTAACAATCGATTTTTGTAGACCAAATCCAACTGAAGCAAGGACAATGAGGAAGGCACATCCCATTGCTGTGGCTAAGATGGTCATAAAAACACGAGTTTTATTTTTTTTCATATTTTGTCGGACAAACCGGAACTGATCTGTTAACTTCATGATGCAATCATCTCCTCTAAAATTCGACCATCCTTTAGTTCAATCATTCGATGCCCAATTTTTGCCACTTTATCATCGTGAGTAATAATAAGGAAGGTAATACCAAGGTCGCGATTCAAATCAATGATAAATTGTAGCAAATCATCTTCCGTTTCACTATCAAGACTTCCGGTAGGTTCATCGGCAAGTATAACAGGGGGATTCACAATTAGTGCTCTAGCAATGCTGACACGCTGCTGCTGTCCTCCGGAAAGCTCTCCCGGATAATGGTCCTGATAATCAAGGAGTCCCACCTTAGCCAACATTTCTTCCGTTAACTTACGACGTGCTATTTCACTAACCCCTTTTAGGATTAATGGCAGTTCGATATTTTGGAAGGCAGTCATGCTGGGGATTAACTGAAAGCTTTGAAAAATGAAGCCGAGATTTTCGATACGAAAGTCTGCGAACTTTGCTTCATTTAATTTAGAAACTTGAACTCCATTGATCCATATATCCCCTTGGTTTGGGTGAATAAACCCACTGATTAAATTGAGTAGTGTTGATTTTCCGGAGCCACTTCTCCCGACAATCGTCACTATTTCTCCTTTATTAACCCTAAACGTGACATCCCTAAGAACTGGGATGACTGATTGACGGCCTTTTTTCCCAATTTCAAAATCATGACTTACATGTTCAACCGTGATCATAATCAAATCCTCCTCTTGAAATATTTATCTTTTTTATAAAAAATTTACAAATAAAACTTAAAAAAAGAGCGGTCCAAATAATTAAACCGCTTTATATATAAATCGCTTAGTTAGTTTCATGGAATTAACATTTGGCGCCCAAACTTACTTAAAGTGGTCTTTAATAAAATCAGGGGCATGATTCTCATCGAAATAAAAGACTTCCTGATAATTTTCTTTATTGGAATAAAAAATGGCAACGTATTTATTTTTATAGCGCCCACTTCCTACCTGATTTAGGCTTTGCTCTATTTGTTTTTTATCTGTAATCTTCAATATATCAACCTGATTTTCCACATCTTTGATGATATCTGCTGGGTCAATAAAATCCTTCACTGCCATTTTAGCCACTAAGATGTGGTCAATATCAGTTGAAGTTACCGTGGCACTGTTAAGTAATTGTTTGTCATTGAGCCATTTCGAAAACTGATGGTAGGAAGGATTAAAATTGAAATAGATGGAACGTTTATCTCCAATCAATATATCAATACTTGAGCCTCGTCCCTGGTAATACATCTCATCCAGATAAGATTCGTTCAAGATATCAGCTTTTAAGGCTTGAATTCCTTCTTTTATTTCTTCTGGATTAGAAATGACCACATTTTTTCCTACAGGCATATTCGCCGTTATTGAGATTTTATTAGCTTTGTTTTCATCCACTTGAAAAATCTCTTTAGTTGTTCGTTTGTATTCTTCTGATTCATAAATCGATCGAAAATAATCTTCATATATTTCACGATTAATCCTGTATTGACGTACAATTTGATCGCCATTTTTTAACCTATACATAAAAAACGCTATTTCGTACTGCCCATCAATCAGCTTTTGGTTCCTTTTTTTATCTACGAGAATCTGCTGATGAAGCTTCCTTACAGACTGAATGTTTTCCTGTCCTTTCATCGTTGAAGGAACAAAATATGGTGAATATGTCTCACTATGGTCCGTGAAAATGTTTGGGTTGTCCGTAAGTAAGACACTTTCGACCTCGTTTTGGTCAGGTAGCTTATTTTCATAGATGCCAAGTAATTGCATGGCAACAATCAGTACTACAATAATAACTGAATAAAC
>CAURFY010000199.1:0-5331 GCA_963524115.1 uncultured Bacillus sp. | reverse complement strand
GCCTTGACCTAAACACTTCTGTAAACCTACGGGCCTATGGGTGGAAGTGCTGATTGAATGCAATGCTTTTTGTATGTATTTATTCTTGCACCCCTACTTTGGTAGGGGTGCTTTTGACGTTTAAAGGGGGGGACGCGTAGTGAAAATTTTTACTTTTGCATTGTTAGCTATTCTTTTAGGAATGAAACATGGTGTAGACGGTGACCATGTTGCAGCGATTGCCGATATGGTTGGGAGCGAGGATAAAAAACGGAAACAAATTTCGCTCGGAGTGATGTATGCAGTTGGGCATGGAGCAATCGTGTTTTTGATTGGTTTGATATCGATCTATTTGGGTTTAGAAATGTCTGACTCAACCCGGGAAGTGATGGAAGGCTTAGTAAGCGTAACGCTGATTATTCTAGGTGGATTTATGATTTTTTCATTGTTTCGGCAAAAGGGAGATTACGAATATAAAAGTAGGGTACAAATTATTTTCCACTTTTTTGAAAAATTAATACAAAGGACAAATTTTAAAAAAGGTAAAAACCTTTCATCATTAAAAATAGGTATCTTTAGTGCTGCTATTATCGGAACCATTCATGGTATAGGGGTAGAAAGTCCAACCCAAATAGCTGTACTGACAAATGTAAGTGGGGGTCATAGTCTTGAAACAGCAACAGTTCGATTGAGTTTGTTTGTGATCGGATTGTTAATCTCAACTATGCTTATCGCCATTTTATTAACTTGGGGATTTTTGAAAGCTAGGCTGAAAAAAAACCTTTTTCTTGTGCTTGGTTTTGTTACTGGAATTTATAGCTTGGGGTTAGGTATAAGTATGCTCGTTGTAATAATAAAAGGGGGAGTTTGAGTTGAAAGGAAAGTTATTGGTAATTGGGTTTGGTCCTGGTAGTTTTGATCATGTGACTGATCGGGCTCGTGAAGCCATCAAAGAAAGTAATATGGTGATTGGTTATAGTACATATGTCGATTTAATAGAAGGATTGCTTACAGATCAAGAAATTATTAGCACAGGCATGACCGAAGAGGTGAGCCGGGCCCAGGAAGCTGTAAAACAAGCCGAACTTGGTAACAAAGTCGCGGTTATCTCTAGTGGTGATGCTGGGGTCTACGGTATGGCAGGACTAATCTATGAAGTGTTAATCGAAAAAGGCTGGAAAAAAGAAACAGGCGTTGAGGTTGAAATTGTTCCAGGTATCTCGGCTATTAATTCCTGTGCTTCTTTATTAGGGGCCCCTGTCATGCATGACGGATGTACGATCAGCTTGAGTGACCATTTAACACCATGGAATTTAATTGAAAAAAGAATTGAAGCGGCAGCGAGTACTGATTTTGTCATCGCTCTTTATAATCCGAAAAGTGGAAGAAGAACGAGACAAATCGAAGAGGCTCAAAAAATTCTATTAAAATACCGTTCACCAGAAACGCCAGTTGGGTTAGTAAAAAGTGCGTATCGTGACCGACAACAAGTGATTGTCACGAACTTAAAGGAAATGCTAGATCATGAGATTGGGATGTTAACAACCGTTATCATCGGAAATTCAGCCACATTTTTATACGAAGGGTTAATGATTACGCCAAGAGGATATCAGCGGAAATACACTCTAGGTCAAACGGAACAACCACTGAAACTTCATCAACGACTTCAAAAGGATGCCGAGCCGTGGGCGCTGGAACAGCTTAGCCAAACGGTAAATCAGCAAAATGAACACAAGGCTGTAGGATCTTTAAGGGAACTAGCAGAACTCGCCTTGCAAGCTGTTTCGAGTGAAAAACAAGAACAAATTGGACTTTCTACAACTAATCAAACGATTAATCAAATAGGGCGTTCCGTAACTAATCAAACGTTTGATCAAATTTTTGAACTAGCTGTAAGCCCTGGTGTTGCCAATAAACAGTTCACCGCAAAACAAATGGTTATTTTAGCGGAAGTCATCGGTGAAAAGGGGGTTATCGAATACACCCAAGATCACAATATGAAACTACAAGTACCCACACAAGACCCAAATCAAGTTGTTACGGTCCTCACTGAAGCCGGGTTGATTCTTGCGCCTGTTGGAGATGTGTTAACGGTCAAAGCTTGTGATTTTTGTGATGGAGATAAACGAGACCCCATTCCTTATGCAGAAGAACTACAAAGTCGACTCGGAGGAATGGAACTGCCAAAAGAGCTAAAGCTTGGTTTTAACGGCTGCGGTATGGCCTGTTATGGTGCCGTAAAAGAGGATATTGGGATTGTCTATCGTCAGGGCGCGTTTGATTTATTTATTGGTGGAAAAACGGTTGGAAGAACAGCGCATCCCGGCCAAATTGTAGCGGAGGGAATTGAGCCTTCTAAAATAGTGGGGATTGTTGAAAATATTATTGCAGACTATAAAAAGAGAGCCTACCCAAATGAGCGATTCTATAAGTTTTTTAAAAGGGTAAAACAAGTAGAAGGTTTTAACTTTGTAGATATTATGCCGAAACTACAGATAGCAGAAGCCGCGTGTGGTGAATAATTATTAAGCAAAAGTTCTACCAAACACTATCCAAAGGGGGAAATACTTTGCAAGCAATTTTATTTGTTGGGCATGGAAGCAGGGATCCGGAGGGCAACGACCAAGTCCGTCAATTTATAGAAAACATGCGGGATCGCCTGGGCGATTCATTATTAGTTGAAACTAGCTTTTTAGAATTTGAGTTACCAAATATGTATCAAGGAATCGATACATGTGTGAATAAAGGGGCAAGTCATATTGTAGTCATCCCTATTATGCTGTTGCCGGCGGGGCATTCAAAGATCCATATACCAGCAGCGATAGATGCAGGTCGAAAAAAATATCCACGGGTCCAGTTTACTTATGGAAGACCGATTGGGATTCATGAGGAAACCATCTCGATTTTAGCAACAAGATTAGCAGAAATCGGCGAGGATGTGGAAAAACCCGCAGAGAATTCAGCCGTATTGTTGCTAGGGCGCGGTGGAAGCGATGGTGATGCCAATAGTGATTTATACAAGATGAGTAGATTGTTTTGGGAAAAAACTAAGTATGAATTAGTGGAATCTGCCTTTATGGGGGTTACAAATCCGCTCGTTAATGAGGGCATAGAGCGTTGCATTAAGCTCGGGGCTAAAAAAATCGTCATTTTACCATATTTTTTGTTTACGGGCATTTTAATTAAACGGCTCGAAAAAATGATCGGCCAATTTCAAACGAAATATCCTGGGGTAGAGTTTAAATTAGCTGGCTATTTTGGGTTTCATCCAAAATTAGAAACCATTTTAATGGATCGCGTCCAAGAGGCACTCCAGGATGAAGTGAAAATGAACTGCGATACATGTCAATATCGAATCGATGCAATGGAGCATATCCATCATGATCACAATCACGACCATGGGCATCACCACAATCACGACCATGGGCATCACCACGATCACGACCACAAACGAAATGTAGGGCTACCGAGATGATTCTCGTTTTAGCTGGAACGAGTGACGCGCGAGAACTGGCGATAGAAATCAAGAACGCTGGATATCCTTTGCTTACCACGGTAGTGACCGAAAATGCCGCCATTGAATTACGACTAGCGGATATCGATGTCAATGTGGGAAGGTTAACAGATTCAGAAATGTCTAGATTAATAGATGAAAAGGGGATAAAAGTGGTAGTCGATGCAAGCCATCCTTTTGCCGAAGAGGCTTCGCTAAATGCGATTAATGCTGCGGAACAAACGAATGTGCCTTACATTCGTTACGAACGGGATTCCCAAACATTCCAATATGAAAAGCTGACGATTGTTGATAGTTACCAAGCTGCAGCAGAAGTAGCTTCCATAAAAAAAGGCGTCATTATGCTAACAACGGGCAGTAAAACGTTACAAATTTTTATCGAGAAATTGCTAAGTAACCCGGAAGTTAGACTTCTCGCTCGCATGCTTCCTCGAATCGATAATTTGGAAAAATGCGAAAAGCTTGGCTTCCCACAAAAAAATATCGTCGCTATTCAAGGGCCGTTTACGAAAGAATTTGATAGGGCGCTGTATCAGCAGTATGGCGTAACACTGATGATCACCAAAGAAAGTGGTCAAATTGGATCTGTAACTGAAAAGGTTGCGGCAGCCAAGGAATTAGGTATTGAAATCATCATGATTGGCCGTCCTCAGATTAACTATGGAAAGGTATATAGCAATTTTTCTAAGGTAATCGAAGTTTTGAACGAAGCCGTCCAATCGTAAAATAAAATGGTTAAAAAGAGGAGTTGGATTTAAATGGATTTTAAGACAGATTTTAAACCGGTAACTGTACAGCCACAACAAATAGAAGCAGTCAGCTTTCAAATGATCGATGAGGAGATTGGGGAGCATCCCTTTACAGCTGAACAATACCGTGTTGCCCAACGAGTAATTCATGCTTCAGCAGATTTTGATTTAGGAAAAAGTTTATTATTTCACCGTGATGCCATCACAGCGGGTATCAATGCCATTCGAAGTGGGAAAAGGGTCGTTGCTGATGTCCAAATGATTCAAAGTGGGGTAAACAAAACTAGAATCGAAAAGTTCGGTGGAGATGTCAAGGTCTATATTTCTGATCCTGATGTTGTAGCGGAAGCAAAACGTCTGAATACAACACGGGCAATCATTTCGATGAGAAAAGCCATCCATGAGGCGGATGGCGGTATTTTTGCAATCGGAAATGCACCGACTGCATTATTAGAACTAATCCGACTTATTAAAGAAGGAGAAGCGAAGCCGGGCTTAGTCATCGGCTTACCTGTTGGATTTGTTTCAGCAGCGGAATCGAAGGAAGAGTTGGCAAAGTTAGACATTCCGTATATCACCAATATTGGCAGAAAGGGTGGCAGTACCGTTACCGTTGCAGCACTTAATGCCATTACACTTCTTGCAGAACAGGCTTTTAGTCAACACGGTGTTTAGATAAATTTTTGTGAAATGGTACTAAAAAGGTCGATGTTTTTTCCAATATAAGTCAATTTGCTGATAAAATGAATTTTTTACTGATATATTAGGTATTTTTGCCGATATATCCTGGAATTTCCCGATATATTCTTATTTTTACTGATATATTCCCTATTTTTACTGATATATTACTTTTTCTAAAAAATCATGGATCCAAGCGAGGAATCAAGGTAAGCGATGACCGAAACTCAGCAAGACACACCCCAACCAAAAAAGTTAAAACAAGGATATACAACAGGAGCTTGTGCCACAGCAGCCACAAAAGCGGCGTTAACAGCATTAATTACTGGGGATTTACAAGCAGAAGCCACCATCTATCTGCCAGTTGGTCGTTTTGTAACATTTCAGATTGAGAACAGCGATGTGACAACT
>CAURFY010000198.1:0-5338 GCA_963524115.1 uncultured Bacillus sp. | reverse complement strand
AATAGGGCAGATGCCGTTGTTACTTGTACAGATAGCGATGAAACAAATGCACTAATCGCACGTATTGCTAAAAATGAATATGGAGTCCCTCGGGTCATAGCCCGTATTTACGATCCCAGGAAAGCAGATATCTATCAAAGTTTTGGAATACAAACAATTTCACCTATTTTGTGGGGCATTCAAAGGGTAACTGAATTATTAAGCTATAACCAATTAGACAGTGTTTGGATCCCGGAAAATGGGAACGTCGAAATGATAAGAATCGAAACTCCCCCTTTGCTTATTGGTCATTCTGTAAGTGAGTTAAGAAGTGTCGGAGAAATAAAAGTAGTCACAATCGCCCGTGAAAATCATGCGTTTATTCCAGTATCCGGTACAGTTTTAGGAGCACATGATGTCATTTACATTGTAGTCGCCACAACAGCCATTAGTAAGTTAAAGGCAATGTTAGGTTTAGAATAGGGGGAGAAGATCATGAAGGTCATTATTATCGGTGGGGGCCAAGCGGGATCTCATATTGGGCATTTATTGTTAGAAAATGATATTAATATAAAAATTATTGAAAATCGAGAATTTCTTTATGAAAAATTAAAGAAGGATTTTTCGGAAGATATCGCTATTTTGGGAAGTGGTACTGACCCAAACACCTTAGAGCTTGCTGGCATTGAATCTGCCGATGTATTAGTAGCCGTGACGGGTAGTGACGAAGTAAATCTGGTTGCTTCTACTATCGGTAAGTTCGAATTTTCTATCCCTCGCGTTGTAGCGCGGGTCAACAATCCACGAAATGCATGGCTTTATGATAGTAATATGGGTGTCGATGTTTCTATCAATCAATCAGAATTAATCGCCCAAATGGTAGTGGAAGAGATGGATATGGAAAATATATCAACTTTGATGAAGTTAAATCGTGGCAGCCTCTCGATTGCTAAGGTTACTGTAAATTCCAAATCAATTGCGGTTTCAAAGGCAATTAAAGAACTTAATATTCCATCAAATTGTGTCTTAATCGCTATATTGCGCAAGGAAGATGAGGTTATTATTCCTCGAGGAGACACTGTTATTGAACCGAATGATTATATTCTTCTTTTAGCAGATGAAAGCACTGAAAAAGTGATCAATACCATTTTTTCTGTTGGGTAAATTACTAAAAAGATCCTATTTCTTCGAGATACTAACACTGGAAAAATATCAAGTATTACTATTTTTCTATCTGAACAGTATAATCAGGAATGGGAGTTGAGTCATATGAATAAAAAAGATATAGCCAATATCCGAACACAATTTAAATTAGATAATGATCTTATGAACATTAGAGAAATCTTAAATGTTTATGTTAAGAAAGAATCTGGCGAGGTTTACCATCATATCTGTCAACCATTTCAAATGCTAGACCAAGAAGCACAAAAATTATTTTTGGTAAACTTTAAAAAGGTTTTAACAGGCGATCTGGATACCAAACTGTTTGAGTTGAAATTCAGTCGTGATGTAGAAGAAAGTGCACAAACTGTTCTATATGAAGGATTACGACTGGATTCAACCGAGGATTGGGTCGACAACATGATGCAAATGGTTGAGAAAATGTATGCTCATACTGTTTATGAATTTGATACAATGGTGACATTTATACGTGGGGAATATCGAAAGCCGACGAAGAAACGAGACTCCGAATCCGAAGTGGGCCGGGATGATGAAGTTTATTCAAACGAGTTTATCCTTTGTAGTCAAAACAAAACGGACCAACCGAAAAAGGCCTTGCTGTTTGATTATATCGAGAAAGAATTCAAACCTAATAACGCCTTTGACCCAATAATTAATTTAGCTTCTCCATTGTCAGGTTTTATGTTCCCTGCTTTTAATGACAACTCAGCTGATGTCAACCATATTCTTTATTGTGCTGGAAAAGTGAATCAACCTGATGAAACTTTTATTTATGAAGTGCTCAATTGTGAAGGTATTATTACTGCTGTGGAGAACAAGGGCTGCTTTGAACAAATCTTAATAAATGTTGTGGGAGCCGAAGTAGATACCAGGGTCATTTCCAATGTTTATGATGAAATCGATAGGATGGTTCAAGAGAATAAAGAAAATAATGAAAGTGAATCTCCTATGTTGGATTATCGGGACGTTGAAAGGATTTTAACGGTAAGCGGGGTCGAAGATGTAGATACTGCGAAAGTGGAACATGCCTTTAAAGCGGTCGTAGATGATGAGAAACATGAATTCAAAGCAAGCAGTTTAATTCCAAAAAAAATTAAAATCAATACCAGCGTAGCCGATGTATCGATTAACCCAAAAGAACTTAACAGAGTAAAATATATTATGTATCAGGGAAAAAGGTGCCTATTGCTCGAAATTGATGAAGACGTGATTTTGGAAGGTTTCCGACTTGAATCGGAGACACTCTAGATTTAGAAAATATTTATATTTGGCGGTAATCTCAAATTTTTATTATCTTACCAAAAAGAGCAACGGCTATATTTTAGCCGCTGCTCTTATATGTGGAAGAGGATAAAAACGGTAGAGTTTTCTCTCTCTAGTCCATACATATTAATAAAATGTTATTCCATTTCGGATTTTTATTCCTTTTCCATCGCTCTCATCGATTCTGCCACTTTTACCATCATCGAACATTCAATTCTTTTGCGGAAGATGTCACAACTAAAGTCGTAGGTTCCGTTAAGAGAGCCGGTTGCGTGAAGCGCATTGGCAGGGCAACCGCCACTGCAGTATAGCTTAGCCCAGCAATCCTGGCATTCTAGTTTCGAGTAGCAGTTGTTCTCCTTAAATTGACATTGTGTCTCTGGTTTTGTGATTCCATCCCAGATGTTTCCCATACTGTATTCTTCATCTCCAACAAACTGGTGGCAAGGGAAAAGCTCTCCCCATGGTGTGACAGCCAGATATTCAGTTCCGGAGCCGCAACCGTTCAGTCTTTTTTGAATACAAGGGCCTTCAGAAAGGTCAATCATATAATGGTAGAAGGTAAAGCCATTCCCATTTTCCGCACGTTTGATCATTTCGTTTGCTAGTATCTCATACTGATTATAAATCTCTGGGAGATCCTTCTCGGTGAGTGCGTATGGCTCACGTGGATCGCAGATGACGGGCTCCATCGAGAGTTTGTCGAAACCGAGGTCGGCAATATGAAAAATGTCATTAGTGAAGTCGACATTGTTATGGGTGTACGTTCCACGTACATAGTATTCTTTGTCGCCACGCTTTTGGACGAATTCCTGGAATTTTGGAACGATATGATCGTAGCTTCCTTTACCAGTAACCGTTTTACGAAGGCGGTCATGGACCTCTTTTCTTCCATCAAGGCTCAATACGACATTGTACATTTCCTTGTTTAAGAATTTGGTGACCTCATCGTTAAGAAGCATTCCATTTGTCGTGAAGGTGAAACGAAATTTCTTTTTGGACTCGGTTTCTTTACTTCTTGCGTAAGCGACAATTTGTTTAACAACATTCCAGGCCATAAGCGGTTCTCCACCAAAGAAGTCGATGTCGAGGTTTCGGTGATGTCCGGAGTTTTCTAAAAGGTAATCAATTGCTCTTTTCCCAACTTCAAAGCTCATGATCGCTCTGTCGCCATTGTATTTTCCCTGGCTGGCAAAACAGTATTCACAGGATAGGTTACAGGTATGCGCAACATTAAAGCACAGCGCTTTTAGATAAGTCTTCCGCTTTCTCAAATCAATCGATAGGTCTTTATATTCATCCTCAGTAAAGAGCTGCCCATCATTTTTAAGTTCCTCGACTGCAGTGATGGTTTCACGAATTTCCATTTCGGAGATGTCGGTATCATTTTTGTATTTTTCCATCATCACAGTCACGATTTTTTCCACTGGAGTTTTCTCGTAAAGTGTGATGATTTCATAAGCGAGGTCATCGACCACATGGACGGATCCACTGTAAGTGTCTAATACGATGTTGTATCCGTTTAATTTATATTGATGAATCATAGTAAATAATCAGACTCCTTCTGAACAAAAAAATTGCCGCCCATCTGATCACAGTTGGGCGGTGAATTTCTTGATTCTTAGTGGTTTAATGTGTTTTCACATTTTTGATTTGCTACTCCGCAAGATGTTTTGCAAGCCGATTGACAGGAAGTTTGGCATGCGCCACATCCCCCATGTTTTACGGTATCCATCAGTTTACGAGTGCTAAGTGTTACGATTCTCTTCATTATGTATTACTCCTTTGAAAATATGTTTTTAAAGAAAAAGAGTGTAATCTTTCAATCTTTAAATATTATGTCAGGATAAGTTTAGCAATACCGTGGGTTCCCGTCAATCCTTCCGGCCAATCTATAAATCCTTTGAACTTTCGAAAAAGGACCATTTATTTAAAAACGGAAGAAAGTAATTTTTCCAGTTTGTTAATGTGACATTTTACATTATTGAAAGATAAAATTTCTGATAAAATAATTAAACATATGATGACCATATCTTTTTAAAATTTTAGCTGTTTTATCTAGGGGTGAGGTTTTTTTTTATGGAAGGTTTATTAACTGTTGAGTTTGCTCAACATATTTGTCAAATTGTTAGTGAAGAAACGGGGTACCGATTAATTTTTGTCAATAAAGAGGGGACAATTTTTGCTGCCTACGATCGTGAACGGATAGGAGATTACCATTCAGTAGGTAAAAAGGTAATGGATGGATTAGTGAAAGAGGCTGTTGTAAATAAAGAAGAAGCAGAGCAACTTAAAGAAAGAATGGGAGATAAGGCACCGCGCTCAGGAATTAATTTGCCCGTTATTTACAAAGGAAAACGATTAGCAAATTTAGGTGTTGGCGGTGATCCTGATGCAATTCGCCCAATTCTTGGGCTAACTCGAAGGACCATCACTCTTTATTTAGAAAATAAAGAAATGCTAGATCATTTAACAGGTACAATTGAAACAATTAACGGAAATTTACAAGAAATGTTAGTGAAAACAGAAGAAGTTTCGTTAGGTTCAAAAGAAGTAGAAAAGTTGACGGTTAAAACGCAAGATACCACGGAAGCATCAATTGAAAAGGTTAGAAGTATGGCAGAAGTTGTAAAAATCATTAAACAGATTGGTAGCCAAAGCAAAATCCTAGGCTTAAATGCAAGTATCGAAGCAGCTAGGGTTGGACAAGCAGGACTCGGCTTTGCTGTAGTAGCAAAGGAAATTGGCAAATTAGCTACTGAGAGTGAGAGTTCAATTAGTCGTGTTAGTGGAATTCTAGTGGAAATACAAGAAGTTTTTAGAACGATTCAAGAGCAAGTAAAGACCAATACAACTATTATCGAAAAGCAAACAAGCTCCATGTTAGAAATGGAATATCTAATTGGTGTAGTGG
>CAURFY010000197.1:0-5361 GCA_963524115.1 uncultured Bacillus sp. | reverse complement strand
AGCCAAAAGCGCCTGCAGTAAACAGAAATTTAACCATCTGTTCCCGAGTTGGATTTAATCTGCTTTTCACCGCGAACAAGGTACCTGGAACAACTCCAGCACTTCCTGCAGTAGGTGTAGCGCAAATCGTTCCCATTGCCGCATTTACCTCATTCGTCGCTACGGCTTTACTAACCGCATCCAATATCGTTTCACCCGACAAGAACTGTCCTTTTTCAATATACTTTTGTAAAAGAACAGCGTCACCACCAGTTAGTCCAGAATGGGAGCGGACTCCACTGATTCCTCGTTCAACTGCTTGCTCCATTACGGTTAAATTTTGATCCATTTGGGCAATGATTTCTTGTTTCGTCCGGCCTGTAACATGGATTTCCTGCTCAATCATGATATCAGCGAGTTGTTTGTTCTGTTCTTTTGCTTGCTTAACCAATTCAGCTACGTTGCGAAACACTTTGATGTCCTCCTTGCCTAGAATTGATAATCTATATTTCGAAAGCGCTACCACATTGACACGCTTTTAATCCACAATTTTGGCAACCTTGATTACGTTTTCAAGCTTTTCTATTTCTACTAGAATTTCTTTATCGATGTTTTGATCTACCTCAATCGTCATTAACGCTTGTTGACCTATATCTTTCCGTGAAACTTCCATGTGTCCAATATTAATTTCATATTTAGCTAGTGTATTGGAAACACTCGCGATGGTACCAAAACGGTCATTGTGTACCACCAAAATGGCCGGATGATTACCAGATAATTTTAGCTCAAAGCCATTCAACTCGATGATTTCTATTTTCCCTCCACCAATTGAAATTCCAACTAGCTCTAGTTCTCCGTCATCATCGCCGATTATGATTTTAGCTGTATTTGGATGATTGGGTATCGCTGCTTCTACAAAGAAATGCAGTTCGATTCCTGATTTGTTAGCAATATTAATGGCATCGATAATACGTTCGTCAAAAGTATCAAAGTCTAAAATCCCTCCAACAATAGCCACATCTGTACCGTGACCTTTGTACGTTTGTGCGAAGGATCCATAAAAATGAATATCAGCCCGTTTTGGTTCTCTTCCAAACAAGCTTCTTGCAACCCGACCAATCCGGGCAGCTCCGGCAGTATGTGAACTAGATGGACCAATCATAATTGGACCTATGATGTCAAATATACTTTTGTATTTCACGTACCTGCACCCTTCCTTGTTCATTACGATATTGTATGTGTGCAACTGTGTTTTGTTTAAACAAGGCTGTTTTCGTAAACATTGTTGCTATTAGAGAAGTGGTTGATTTCCGCTCCAGGTGCTTGCTTTCCGCGGGGCGGGCGGTGAGCCTCCTCGGCGTTCCGCCTGCGGGGTCTCACCTGTCCCGCTGCTCCCGCAGGAGTCAAGCACCTTCCGCTCCAATCAGCTTCATTTTCAACGCTGTTTTCAAAACTCGTTCAAAAACAACATTCTTTTAGAAAACAGCCTTAAACAAAGTCCAATAAAATTGAAATAGAAGGGGGATCCCCTTCTATTTCATAAGTTTTAAACTAGTTTCATGTCTAGCTCCAGCAGTTAGGCTCGGGGCTTCGCTTTATCTATTACTCAATAGCAAAGATAAAGGAGTATAATGGTTGTTGTCCATCATGTACTTCTATTTCTACATCTGGATATTTTGCTTCAATAAATTCACTTAAGTAGGAAACATCGCTTTCCGATGCATCTTCACCCTTAAAAATCGTTAAGATTTCCGCATCTTCATCGACCATTTCAACAAGTAAATCCTCTGCAGCCTTTACTCTATCTTTATTTTTCACAACAATTTTCCCATCGAAAATTCCCATAAAATCATTTTTTTCAATTGAAAGACCATCAATGCTTGTATCTCGTACAGCAAAGGTAATCTGCCCCGTTTTCACGTGGCTAAGTGCATCTGTCATGGCCTCTTTGTTAACCTGTGAAGAAGCACTTGGATTAAAGGCAAGCAATGCTGACATTCCTTGTGGAACTGTCTTTGAAGGGATGACAACCACTTCTTCATCAGTAACTTCAGCAGCTTGCTCGGCTGCCATAATGATATTTTTATTATTCGGTAAAATGATTACTTTCTTCGCGTTAACTTCTTTTATGGCTTGAACAATATCCTCTGTGCTCGGATTCATTGTTTGTCCACCTTCGATAACTGCATGGGCACCAATACTACGGAACAAATCTGCAATACCTTTCCCCATTGAAACTGTAACAATTCCGTATTCAGCCATTTCTTGTTTTTTTGTTGGAGCAAGGATTTCATGATGAGGTTCAGAATGCCCAACAATATTAGAATGCTGCTCCCGCATGTTTTCAATTTTCAAATTGACCAAGCTGCCATAACGTTGTGCGTATGATAACACTTCACCAGGATATTCAGCGTGGATATGAACTTTGACAAGCAATTCATCCGCAATAACAAGTAAGGAGTCACCGTGAGTGCTCAAATCCTGACGGAAGGTTTCTTCAGAAAATAGTTCTTTTTGGTTGTCAATCTTCACCATAAATTCTGTACAATACCCAAACTCAATATCTTCGGTATGAATATGACTTTGGACACTTTTATGATGCTCTGCGCTAACTAGGTCTACCATACTAATTTGGGCTGAAGGTGAATCTGGGAGAGATTCTCCTTTTAATTCTGCTAAGAATCCTTCATAAACAAATACGAGTCCTTGTCCGCCACTATCAACGACTCCAACTTCTTTTAACACAGGAAGGAGATCAGGTGTGCGGTTTAAGGATGCTTGTGCTTCTTTCAGGACTTCTTCCATAATAGCAATAATGTCATTTTGTTTTTTGGCTACCTGAACAGCTTTTTTAGCAGAATCCTTTGCAACGGTTAAAATAGTTCCTTCAACAGGTTTCATTACCGCTTTATAAGCAGTTTCTACGCCTGCTTCAAGAGCGTCAGCAAATTCTTTTCCAGTAATTTCGAATTTAGTCTCGATTGACTTCGAAAAACCACGGAATAATTGTGATAAAATAACCCCAGAATTTCCTCGTGCACCCATTAGTAATCCCTTTGAAAGAGCAGTCCCTACTTTCCCAATATGTCCTTGAGTGTTATTTCTTACTTCCTTAGCTCCGGAAGTCATAGACAAGTTCATGTTCGTTCCAGTGTCTCCATCTGGAACTGGGAAAACGTTCAACGCATCTACATATTTAGAATTGGCAGCCAATTGATTAGAGCCCTGAATAATCATTTCTGCGAAACGTTTTCCATCAAGTGAATTTATTGACACAAAACTTTCCTCCTCACTACGGGTTCGTTACGCGAACACCCTGTACGTAAATATTAACCGAGTCAACTGAAAGCCCCACGGTTTTATCCAATGTGTATTTAACTTTTGATTGTACATTGTGAGCAACTTCGGAAATTTTAGTTCCGTAACTAACGATAATATACATATCGATATGTACTTCTTCTTTTTCCTGGCGAACGATAACGCCTCGCGTAAAATTTTCTTTACGTAAAATTTCAGTCAAACCGTCTTTTATTTGCTGTTTGGAAGACATACCCACAATGCCATAACAGTCAATTGCTGCACCACCAGCGATTGTTGCAACAACATCATTAGAAATATCAATTTGCCCATATTTGGTTTTCAGTTCAATAGACATCAATCGTTCCCCCTTTGGAAATTGCTCCGTAACTAAGGTCATTTTACTATAAGCAGTACAATTTTAAAAGTTATACTTCCACAGTCTTATTATGAACAATGTTTTACCTACTATGTCAAGGAATTTTTCTTGAAAGCTTCCTCTAGAACTATTGCATTCCAAGAAGTTGTATGTTAAATTATTAAAGTATCTTTTTATGTCTGAAGAACATGCGCTGCTTGTTTTTCTAATGGTCTGACTAAGGTCTGGCGATTCTAAATAAAAGCATGAAAAATAGTTTCAAGCTTCGGTAGTTAGGAGGGAAAGAAACATGCCACGCAAATGTGTTGTAACTGGTAAAAAAACCACTACAGGTAATGCACGATCCCACGCGATGAACGCAACAAAACGTAGCTGGGGTGCTAACCTTCAAAAGGTACGCATTCTTGTTGACGGAAAGCCTAAACGTGTATGGGTTTCAGCAAGAGCGTTAAAGTCTGGTAAAGTAGAACGTGTATAATGGAGCTTTGAAGGCACCCTTTGGGTGTCTTTTTATTTTCCATTAATTCTATGTTTCAATGAAATTTATAGATACACTTAATAATTGGCTGTGTAAAAGCTCATTGTTGATTGGAGTGGAAGACGCGAAGACTCCTGCGGGAGCAGCGGGACAGGTGAGACCCCGCAGGCGCTTTAGCGCCGAGGAGGCTCACCGCCCGCCCCGCGGAAAGCGAAGCGCCTGGAACGGAAATCAACAGACAAGTTCCAGCCAAAAATAAAGAAGCACCCATATCGGGTGCAGTGAGTTTAATCTATAGTTGTCTGTCTAGGATTTTCAAATTACATTATCCTTTTTTAAAGGCCCCTAACATTACACGGACAAGTCCGCCAATAAACTTCGGCAGTTTAATCGTATAAAATCTCATATTATTGTCCCTCCTCACCATCTAAAACAATCCATCTCGGTTTCTCATTAGTCCCTACCATCATATTCAATAAAAAAAGATGAGTACTTTATCAAGGGTGATATTTTAATCGCAACTTCTTATCACCAATAATATGCCTTGTGTAAACGAAAAAGTACCACTATCCAGATTAAGTTCATTACTAATACATAATGTAGAACCTAACGGAATATGTCGATTTGTTAATGGGTATTTGAAACCGTTTAATGACAAATTTTCTACATTGGTGATCGGGATAAACGAGATATATTTCTTATTCGGCATTCGGTGGATAGAATGAGTCCCTTCCTGCTTCAAAAACAATTGGTTTTTTTGATCAATAATCATAACGACCGAATGAGATGCTTGAATGATTGGTTTTAGCAAAAGTTGAACGTTTGCAAGGAAATGATCTAATCTCCCACCTGTTCCACCAAAAATCCGAATTTCACTTGCACCTTGATCAATTCCCCAATTTAAAGCGAGTTCCATGTCAGGTTCATCTTTTTCTGGAAGAAATTTTTTCAAACCCTTTACTTTCCGCTCTATTTCTCGCCATTCAACCTCCGAAACAGAGTCAAAATCACCGAAACCTAGAGCTGGGGTAATTCCCTTTTCTAACAAAATGGAAACTCCTCTATCAACACCGACCCAAATGCAGTCCTCTTGATCATACTGGGACAAATCGGGCAGGAGTTCTGCAGGTCCACCACCAACAATATTAACTATCATACTTCTCACCTGAAAAATTATTATTTTTTGGCTGTTTTCGTAAACATTGTTGCTATTGAGAAGGTATTGATT
>CAURFY010000196.1:0-5365 GCA_963524115.1 uncultured Bacillus sp. | reverse complement strand
GTGTTGTACAGCACCACGTGGATAGTAGGCGTAATCGTAATACACGTTAGTTTTCCTCCTCAACGAAACTTGGCTTTCCATGTTATTGTATGGCAACCATCTATGAATGAGCCTGTCAGATGAGGCGGAGCACTTAAGAAAGAGTGAATTAACCCTTTGCCGTTAGCTGAAAAACCGATAATTCAGGCTGTGATAAAAAGCGAAAGGGAAGCCTGGTTGTTCCAATCCCCCTATTTACATATAGGACTAATTGTTGAGATTGATTTTTTATTTCGTAAAAACCTTCACTGTATTTCTCAGCAAAAGGCGGCGTGACCAATGCACCAAAAATCGGGATTTTGATTTGACCTCCATGACTATGTCCGCTTAATTGAAATTCAATCCCATAAGAAAGGGCTTGATCAGCTAAATCTGGTGCATGGCTAAGTAATATTTTATAAGAATGATCTGGAATATCTGCTATAGCTTTTTCAAAGTCTGGCTTTCCAAGCATGGCATCATCTACGCCAATGATGTAAATCAAACTACCATCTAATAACTTGACCGCTCTAAAATCATTTTGGAGTATTGTAAAACCGGATTGACTCATAATTGAGCGGTAAATATCAGACCCATATCCACCATGATCATGATTTCCATATATACAAAATTTCCCCAAGGGGGCTTTTAAACGGTTCAAAAGAGGTGTGATTTTTACTTGTTGGCCATATTGATTAGGTGCATCCATTAAATCTCCAGTAAAGAAAATCATATCTGGTGAAAGGGCATCGATTTTACTGATTAATTTCTCAAGCTGACTAAGAGTATATTGAAATCCAAGATGTGTATCACTAAATTGAACTATTCTACAGCCATCAAACCCAACAGGGATAAGGGGGTGTATAATCCTATGCTCCGTTATTTGCAACATCTGTGTTTCTATATCTCGCGCATAATAATAGACTCCGGTACTTGATCCCAAGGCAATCAATCCAATCTGAAGCAACCTTTTTAAGATAAATCGTCTTGACATCTTTTTAATCATAAAAATTACCCCGTTCATTTTCCAAATTGTTATTTATTCAATCTAAAAGCAGCTCGAAATAGAGTTTATTTAAGATTGTCGTCAATTAATATATACTTGTCAACTGTCTGCAATATGAATGAAAACAATGATTGGATTGTTGAAAGGCTGCTCTAGCCAAAAAAAACCTCACTGAAAAAGTGAGGGTAAAAAAGTATTAATGGTAACTTATCGCTCTGGATTTTAAAGCTAGCCATGATGCATGAAATTGCAGCTTGTCGACTGCTAACTGTTTCTTACCTGCCAAGGGATCATTTATATACACGAATTTTTCATCAAATCCAACTAATACGACTGCGTGTAAATCAAGTGGGGTTTGAATAATTTGATTGCCATGCAACCAAGACTCTGGTCGGTTTGGAAGGCGGAAATCACCTGTGGTCCAAACAACAACGGGATATCCATGTGCCACCTGCTTCAAAACCTCATCAAAGCTCAGATTGGTTAAATTCACAGCTCTTTCGGGCAAAAAATCATTGACCAAGTCTTCCATTGGTTGGTCAAAAACGGCATAACCGGCAGTTTTTCCAGTCATATCACCTACAAACCCATCGTCAGGGTTCCCCCATCTAATGATATTGCCTGTTCTCGACCTTTCAATAACATCTGGATCTTTTTTGATTCTTAAAAATAACTCCATTTTATTCGTTTTTACACCAGCAAATTGAAGCATCATGGTTAGACTGGTGACCTCACAGCCATATTTTAATTCAGGATTTTGCTTAATTAATGGAACATCCAATAGATATTTTTCCCCTTCTAATTCAGTGTTACCTTTACCTGGTGATGGCCTAATGTCTTGAATGAATGGGATAAAAGGGCTTAAATCGTTTGAAACAACATTGGCGACTATAGGAGCTCTAGGAAACGATTCGGCAGAAATTGGCTGACTCCAACCGAATAATATCAAAAGGATTACTGCAAAATGTATTATTTTCATTTCGCGCCTTCCTCTCTAAATTACGTGTTCACTATTTATTTTTTGATTTTCAATCCGCTTTTATGATGGTATTATGTTGCCAACGAAGTTTTATCATAAAGGATTATTTTTGGAGGTTTAAGTGAATGGACGCATTGGATATCATAACGGATTTAGATAATGTTATTCCTTTTTTTCAACCGATATTCAGTGCAGACGAGCATCGTGTAATTGGCTACGAAATTTTGGGAAGATATAGAGGGAAGACAGAAATAGAGTCTTTAGGCCCGTTTTTTCTTGATGACCAAATACCTGACGAATATCGACTTGAAGTCGATAATACGGTTTTGATAAAGGCTTTAGATATGGCAGTAAATCTGGACAAAGACGTTTTATTATTTATCAATCGTGATGCGGACATCCTTATGCATGATCATGGGGAACAATTTTTACAGCTACTATTGCAATACCAGGAAAAAGGAATTTCAATGAGCAGGATCGTCTTGGAGATTTCTGAGCGTAATTATAAAGGGAAATTTGATCACTTAGATCATTTGTTAAACTATTATCGGACATATGGAATGAAATTGGCAATAGATAAGGTAGCAAATGATAGCAGTCATTTAGATCGAATCGGTGAACTTGCACCTGATATCATAAAAGTAGATTTACAAGCATTAAGGTCAACAGGGACAGGTCCCACCTTTCAGGATGTTTTATATTCGTTATCTCTCCTAGCTCGTAAAATAGGGGCAACCCTCCTATTTGAGAATATCGAGATGGTATTTCAACTTCAATTTGCTTGGAAGAACGGTGGTCGTTATTATCAGGGCTTTTATTTATGCAGACCAAGTGAGAATTTTGTTGAACGTGATATGCTGAAAGACCGACTAAAAAATGAATGCCATAGCTTTATTGCGAATGAAAAGAGAAAATTAGAATCCCTCTATGCAATTACTGAAAACTTTCAGGTGAGAATGCAGGATTTTATCAATAAAAATCGGAAAGTTCTTGATTATGAAGAACTTTTAAAGTCCTTGGTTAAGATGATGGATCACATTGCATTTCGAATTTATATATGTGATGAAGATGGATTTCAAAAAACACCTAATTTCTTTTTTGAAAATGAGGAATGGAAAGTACAAAATGAATATTTAAATAAAAATTGGAGTTGGCGTCCTTATTTTTTGGAGAATATTATTAAAATGAGATATGAAAGAAAAGGGATTCTTTCCGACTTGTATAGTGACATAGAAACTGGTGAGACAATCCGTACCTTTTCTTATCCGGTCAACGCTAATGATTATTTATTTATTGACTTTTCATATAGTTTTTTGTATCAGCATGAAGGACTGCTCTAAAATAGGTCATGTATAAAAAACGGTGCTACGCGGAATTTTAATTTTAAAGGGGTGAAAGCGTGCATGAGTTCTTATACAACGATCCTGTTAGGGGTGGCGATGGCGATATTAGCCTTGTCATTCATCTATACACTCATTTTAGCTAAGGGACAAAAGGTGTTGAAAAGTGAGCTTGATACAAAAATTCCACATCAAGTTCAAAATCATGCTTATATCAGAAACCCTATTTTTTTGACTTACGCGATCTTTTTTGTCTTGATGATTCTAATTGTAATATTTTTTACCCAAACAAATAATTGGTAATTTGTAATCGGCCTCGTTAAAGGGGCCATTTTTTTATTCCAAAAATCGCCTTTTTTTGCGAAAATCACAAAAAAATTGTCAAATGATGTTGATAATTAACGAACGATTGTTTCGTGAAAACGGAATAATCAAGGTAAAATATTTATAAATAGTAAAATTTGAGGAGGCTGAAAATGAAACATTATATTCGAAAAACTGTTTTTTTTGCTACTGTTCTTTTATTGCTTCCAGTACATGCCTATGCCAATACAAACCTAAACGGTAGAGCACAAGTTTTTGATTTTTTGCATGAAGCCTTCCAAGCCCAAGTGAAATTAAGCGAACAAGAGCGAGATTATGAAGAAGTAACAGAAATACTAGCTCCTTATTTCTCGCAAGAATACATAAAAATGTTTTTACATGAGAACTTAGTTGATTCTAATGGGAAATACATAACATTAGGGTCAGATTTTTCCCTTTATTACATACCCTTTTTTAAATTTACCGATGAAACAAAGATTGTTCATTATCAGCAAAAAATATATGTTTATGAATATTTCCCAAGTAATGATGATGGGCCAGTAAGTTATACTAGTCATTATGAAGGGATTCTTCTTGAACAATTTAACGGAACATGGAAGGTGTCCAAGGCCCTCTATAACAAAATTCCTGAACAGGTAATCAATCTCGGTAAACGTGCACATAAAGCTACTCTAAGTCCAGAGAAAGAGGGTCTAACCTTGCCCCTTTTTCTCTACAATCGTGTAATCAAAAAAAATTCAATTGACATTTTTACACTTAGAAATAGTTTTCCTTTGAAGAAAAAAGCTGAAATGAACCATCAGGGGCAGAATTTAAGTGCCCCCACTGACGGTCGGTTCACATCATCATTTAAGATAGGGCTGTAGGTTCGTAATTAATTTTTGAAGTAACTGATCATTTTTAACATACATTTGTTTTCCTGTTTCAGAGTTCGTCGCTAATGCAAATGATTCCATGTCTGCTTGGCACTTTTTTATCATCGCCAATAAAAGGGGACGTTGCTGAGGAGAAGGGACTTTTAATTGATCATCATAAACATCAATGGTTAAGTCTCCATAAGAATCAACTTGGGCAAAAAATACGTTATCGAGTGTTACACCAAGCTTGTCTAACTCTATTGTTAGCCAGCCCCGATTTTTACCACTAGCTGAAAGGGCATTATCAATAATTTTTCCATCCATAATAACGGTTTGTGGCTCCTTTTCACTAGCAACCTTTATATTTAGATCCTTTGCTGAAAGGGGTCTATTTTCTTTTTTCAGCAGAACACTAAGATCCCCGTTTGCTTCGAGAACCGCGAATTCAACTTCCGAAGCATTAAATACATTTTTCCCTCTTAGCAAGGAGCCCAAATCGTCTAGTGAATATTTCTCTTTTTTTAAATTATCTTCTAATATTTTTCCGTCTTTAATAAATACGCTTCCCTTTCCATCAACAATATCTCTAAACCTTTTGCTTTTAATATTTATGAAATCAACCGTATAGGTTATTAAACCAAAAATTAATATGGCAATAATACCATGATAAATACTGCGGTCAAGCCCCATGATCACTTCACCGGCTATGCTCCCAATTGTAATTCCAGAAATATATTCAAAAAAGGTGATTTCGGAGATCTGCTTTTTTCCTAATATTCTTGTGATAATGATTAAAAGAGCTATAAAAGATTCATTTATAAAGTTAAATCCAAAAACACAG
>CAURFY010000195.1:0-5411 GCA_963524115.1 uncultured Bacillus sp. | reverse complement strand
CGCCTCCCTTAAAGATGGTGAACATATGAAGCGGATTGCTTCTTTAATATTTTGTTCACAACTGTCATTCCTAACACCACATAAAACGTTTAAATACTTCCAATTCCAATATGAATCTTGGATAACTGCGTGTTTTCATGATACAATTTCCTTTATGAATTAAATTGCTCGGGTTTTGAGTTTATTTAAAAATCTTGATTAAGATTTTAGGAGGATTCTGAATTGAATCAGGCTAACCCCTTTCGATATGCAAGTGATGACAAACGATATCATACATGGAATTACCATTTGCGTCAGACATTTGGCCATAAAGTATTTAAAATAGCATTAGACGGTGGTTTTGATTGTCCAAATCGTGATGGCACCGTTGCCCATGGCGGATGTACATTTTGTAGTGCAGCTGGGTCTGGAGATTATGCTGGCAATCGTGCCGAGGACTTGAACACACAATTTCAGGAAATCAAGGCAAAAATGCATGAAAAATGGAAAGACGGAAAGTACATGGCTTACTTTCAAGCCTTTACCAACACGCATGCTCCAGTTGCGATTTTAAAAGAGAAATTTGAAACGGTTTTACAGCAAGAAGGTGTGGTTGGATTATCAATTGCCACTAGGCCTGATTGTTTACCAGATGATGTTGTCGAATATTTAGCAGACTTAAATAAGCGAACCTATTTATGGGTGGAACTTGGGCTACAAACGATTCATGAACGAACAGCTCTTTTGATTAACCGTGCCCATGATTTTCCAAGTTATGTTGAAGGAGTAAACAAACTCCGCAAACATGGAATTCGTGTCTGTACCCATATCATTAACGGCCTTCCACTTGAAACTTCAGACATGATGATGCAAACAGCACAAGAAGTAGCCAAACTCGATGTTCAAGGAATTAAAATTCACCTGCTTCATTTATTAAAAGGGACACCCATGGTCAAACAATACGAAAAAGGGATGCTGGAATTTCTTTCTTTTAAAGATTATGTAAATTTAGTTTGCGACCAATTGGAGATTTTACCCCCAGAAATGATTGTGCACCGCATTACCGGGGATGGACCGATTGACTTAATGATTGGGCCAATGTGGAGTGTTAATAAGTGGGAAGTATTAAATGCGATTGATGCCGAACTTAAGCGACGTAATAGTTGGCAAGGCAAATTACATGATTAAGCATTAAAGCAAGGAGATTTGGAAAATGAAACTCGATAAAGTGTTACCCTTTGCTAGGAGGTTATTGAAAATAGCTGTCGGGGACGGGGACATAGCAGTGGATGCCACGATTGGAAATGGTCACGACACTGCCTTTTTAGCAGAACTAGTTGGGCAAAAGGGTAAAGTGTACGGCTTTGATATTCAGGTAGAGGCAATCGAATCAACAAAATCACGGTTACAAGATAATGGACTTACTGACAATGCTGTACTTTTTCATACAGGTCATGAACATATTTTAGCTTCGATACCGACTGACCATTTCGGGAAAATAAGTGGTGCCATTTTTAATCTTGGTTATTTACCGGGTGGAGATAAATCGATTGTTACTAGATCAGCTACAACGATTTCCGCACTCAATCAACTTTTAGAAATTATGGCACCAGAAGGAATCATCATTTTGGTGGTTTACCACGGACATCAGGATGGTGATCATGAACGTGATGCTCTTCTTCAATATGTGAAGGAATTAGACCAAAAAAAGGCTCACGTGCTCCAATATCAATTTATCAACCAGATAAATTTTCCACCATTCATCATTGCCATTGAAAAAATAGCTGACTCCATTGAATAGAGTCAGCTATTTTACTAATGCTCTGATTACCCCTGCTGGAACTATCTTTTCCACTTTTCGAAAAATAAGACCATTCACGTAAAAAAAGAAACTAACGGCTCCGCCGGTTTTGATTATTTCCTTTGCTAACCTTCTAACACCCTTTTGTTTTGCCACCTTTTTGTCCGATAAATAAATACCAAGTAACCCCCGATTGATAAGCCGGTGAAATTTTTGATTCGGTAGCTTCTTTGTATGGCGATCCGCCTCGAACAAAAAATATTTTAAACGGTTAAATAAAACTTGTGTATTTTCATAATAAGTACAAAAATTTAAATCTCCACCCAGTCGGTCTTCTTCCTGATCAATAAAATAATCAAGCAGGATATGTAAACCTTGAATATATGGGAAGTAGCCATTTTTTATCCTTTCAGCATGATCATCTTCAAAATCATCTCCCATTGCGTATGATAATAAACAGAATATGCCCAATGTAGATCCTGAGCATGCTGAAAATTCGTACCATTCCATCTCCGGAATATGATCTTGATTGAGTTGGAACCATTGCTTTAACCGTGGGATCCGCTCTTCTTCCATTACATGCTTATGAATTTGAAGGTCGCAATAATATTCACACAGTTCAGCAAGAAATGGACTAATTTTTTGGTAATGTTGCATTTCTTGCAAGACTTCTCGACAAGTTAAGGAAAGTTCTTCCAAATAACCCCCATCATCTTGATCCTCACGGTAGCGGTAATAATTTTTAGGCTTAACATTTAAGCTAAGTGCATCCTTCATCGCTTCATGCAAAGCAGCAAAATCAACAGGGTCAAGTGAAGTGCTTCGATCGCACAGATTATCTAAATAATCACTGATTGTTTGATAAGCAACAATAAATTTTATCGCCTGGCGCCATTTTTCTGTAGCTAACAAAGCCATTATCGATCCACCTTGGCAATGAAATGTTTTACTTTCAATACTTGCTAATGCCTGTTTACGAAGTTCCGGATTTGGTATGGTCTCGGCTTTCTCTTTCCAATAATCCAATTCTTGTTGGACAGTCGGCAATACCTTCCAATAAACCCTGGACATTAAACTGATTGGCTGTGTCGGTATCGTCATTTCACCACTCCCTTATCCCGATAAATCGGGCTGTAAAACCATCCCACAGATGTAAGATTCATCTTACTTATACCAAATAACCTATCACCTTAAGTTGACTGTTAATAAAATCTTTCCCATATTCAAACACGTCATCACGTTCAGGTTCATTGAAAATTTCATGGTAACATTTTGTCCATTCCTTAAATCTTTTTTCGGACAATGGAACTTGGTTAAACCAGTCCCGTACTACCTGTTTATTGACAATTTTATCTTCTCCGCCTTGCATAACCAACATTGGAATATCAGGCAATTTATCAATATTCACAAATGCCAGCTTCATCGCTTGGACCATTTCTCGATACCACCTAATTGATACTTTTGTTACATACAAGGTATCATTCAAGTCAACATCTCTAACATCTTGATTTCGAGTAGCCATTTCAACCGTAATCCCTGAATTCATTCTTAATTCAGGCATAATGTAGTTTAAGCCAACCGACATGGCATTGAGGAATTTGGATGGATATTTAACCAATCCAAAGCAAGGCGATGATAAAATTACCCCTGCTAAATTGACTTCTTCCTCTTGCAATAAACGAACCGCAATTAACCCGCCCATACTATGTCCTAGTATAAATCCCGGCAATTCAAACTGGTAAGCAACCTTAATCCAGTCCTTTACTTCATATATATAATCATCAAAAGAATCAATATGTCCTCTTTTTGACCGGGTTGTCATTCCTTGACCAGGTAAATCACCCATTATGACATGAAATCCCGAAGACCTCCACATTTGTATTAGCCATCCGTAGCGGCGATGATGCTCCATAGCCCCGTGAACCATCACAATGACCGCTTTTGCTTCTCCTTCTGCTTCCCATTTCCACATACAAACTGCCTCCGTCTTAAGTGTCAAATATCTCTTGATCGATAATTTTTTAAAAATTAAGATTAAACCTTTGACAAAATAGGTAGTATTTTGTCTAAAATTAGATTAGCACTGTCCAAAAGCGCAAGGTGCGGTTTTACCCTACCTGTAGCTAGACAAGTTATAAAGGAGAGAAATCCATGATTTATCCGTACAAAGGGAAAACCCCAAAGATTTCCGAATCTGCTTTCATTGCAGATTATGTAACCGTAACAGGAGACGTCGAAATTGGTGACGAATCAAGCGTTTGGTTTAATTCTGTCATTCGCGGAGACGTTGCTCCCACGATTATTGGTAAAAAGGTAAATATCCAAGATAATTCCATTCTCCATCAAAGTCCCAACAACCCACTGATCCTTGAAGATGAAGTGACCATTGGCCATCAGGTCATGCTCCATAGCTGCATCATTCGTAAAAAGGCATTGATCGGTATGGGATCAACTATCCTTGACAACGCCGAAATCGGTGAAGGTGCGTTTATTGGTGCTGGAAGTCTTGTCTCACAAGGAAAAAAGATTCCACCTAATACAATGGCATATGGTCGTCCTGCTAAAGTTATTAGAGAATTAAATGCCAATGATATCGCTGATATGGAACGAATTTCACGTGAATACGTTGAAAAAGGCCAATATTATAAAGCCCTACAATCAAAAAACGCAGAGTAAATAAGTTTAGGTTTCCCTGTTCAAACGCTGCTATGCTTTTTTAAAGCAACAAGAACAGGGTAACTGTTTCTAATTATAACTTTTTTTATGAAAAATGGTCCAAAATTCAACTTATCCTATTGTAAAATTTAAAGAGAGGCTGACTCATTGGGTCAGCCTCTCTTCTTACATTGAAACCTAATTAACTTTGCATTACCCTTTGTTTTAAATAATCCAACTCAAAGGAATATTTTTTTTCAATGTAAACATCATGCCAAACCATGAACATCAATACAGTCCAGATTTTCCGGCTATTATCGGCTTTGTCCTGACAATGATCGTCTAACAACTTTAATAGATAGGACTTATTAATTAAATGATCAGTATTGCTTTCATGAATTGTTTTCTTTGCCCAATCATTCATTTCATTTTTTAACCAGTGACGAATTGGCACTGGGAATCCAAGCTTTTTACGATTAAGAACGTGGTCAGGGACAATTCCCTCAACCGCTTTTCGCAAAATATATTTTGTTGTACCGTTAGCAGTCTTTAAACTAGTAGGTATTTTAGAAGCAATATTAAAGACTTCTTTATCTAAAAATGGTACACGAAGTTCTAATGAATGAGCCATCGTCATTTTATCAGCTTTTAATAATATGTCCCCGCGCATCCATGTATGGATGTCAATAAACTGCATACGGTCAACCGGATCGTAGCCGCGACTTTGCTCATAGAGCGGTCTGGTCACATCTGTATATTTTATGCTCTCGTTATAAACATGCAGTAGATTGCGTTTTTCTTCCTCAGTAAACATCTTCGCATTTCCAATATAGCGTTCTTCCATCGGAGTGACCCCACGTTCAATAAAGCTCTTACCTTTCATCCCAGCTGGCATCATACTCGCGATTCCTTTTAACAGTGATTTACCGACATTTGGAATCTTATTAAAAACCTCAAGTGACTGGGAAAATTCATT
>CAURFY010000194.1:0-5441 GCA_963524115.1 uncultured Bacillus sp. | reverse complement strand
CGATAATACCAGTCCTTACTATCAACATTCCAATCCCACATTAAATACCCATGATCAACAAGTGTCTGTTTATACTCGTCTGTCATATCGGGAGCACTTCCAAAAGGAGTTCGAATTAAATGGGTATCGACCCCTGTTATCGCAAATAGCGTGTTCCGAGTTTGGTCCAATTCAGAAATAACGGTTTGGGAGGATTGATAAAATTGACTTCTGTCATGTGATACTCCATGCAATCCTACACTATGACCGGATTGAATCATTCGGATTACTGCGACAGGATTTCTTTTTATATTTCCATCAAGCATAAAGAAGGTTGCTTTGACTTGATATTTGTCCAAAATTGAAAGGAGTTCATTGGACGAATTATTCGGTCCGTCATCAAAGGTTAAAAAAATCACCTTATTTTGTTGTGGTGCATCAGGTTTTGTTTCAGTTGTAATATTATCAAGCGGAAGAGTTCCCTTATTTATGTTAGTAAGGTTAATGAAGTTGGGATCTACCTTTTTTCTATTTTCAGTGAATGTTTGAATAGGTTCCTTGTTTAATAAGCTAATAGCCGTTTTCTTGTATGGGGCTCTATGTATCGAATAAGGTTTTTTATTATCTGTTGGCAGAAATAATTGATTCCATTCTTTTTTTTTGAAATCTCCATAAGTAGTCAAGGGATAATTCGATAAATACAGCATTATAAAATAAATAATACTGATAATAAAAACGGTAGATAATAGTTTATTTTTTTCACATTTCATGCGTCATCCCTCTTTGGTGAGAATTATTGAATTTTAAAATAAAAGTTATTTTCTAAATGTTACCATTCTACTGGCTTTATTTTACATTATTTTCTATTAAATTGGTAAAATATTTAATAAATATATAAAAAAACCAGAACAACAAAATGTTGTCCTGGTTTTTAGAAACCAAATAGGGTGCTGATAAGATTTTTTCTTTTTGTTTTAGACATTTTCCGTGGATGATCTAAAACAAGTGGGAGGTCATTAGAAGTACTCTGTTTAAGATCTTGGAGTTCTATTGTTAATTGAGATATTTGAGTGGACAGGGTGGAGACTAAATTTTGAAGATCCTCTATTTCACGCCGATGTTGTAAAAGTTGATAAGAGATCACGGAATCAGCCTTCTCATCAAGTATTCTTTCTAGATCCACTATTTTTGTCCTTAATTTTTCAAGGTTTGGATCCTTACCAGGCTGTAAAATTACACCTGATCTAATGTTTTTTTCCGAAGCAGCCGCAACTTCATTTAAGTGCAAACTATTGTTTATTTTTTCTTGGTTAGCTTTTAAAAATTCGATTACCTCATTGTTAAATTGATAGTGGCCACGTTCGTTTCGGTCCATTGGCAACTCTAACTGTTTCACCCACCGTTTTATCGTACTTGGTGAAACCCCCAACAATTTAGCAACTTCACTTGTATTCAAATATAGTCCTCCTTAATTTCAAATTGTGGTTACGCTCTTTTAGTCTCTTACCAAAACTTCCACCATTTTCTGTTTTCTAGGTGCTCTTTTCCGACTGCGGTGTTTCTAAAGGTTGTAACTAAATTTTGGAAAATGGCCTCACGGCTTCGAATTTCTTTGGTGAAATGTTTACGTTCTTCCTGGAGTGTTTCAATATATAACTCTCGGTCATTGTTTAGGGAGTCAACAAGATGACTTATTTCGTGCTTTGTATGATCAGTCGCTTGGACAAAATTGTCAGAAATGATTTCCAATGTTTTGGATGTTTGTTCTGTAGCTTGCAAAAAACCACTAGAAATAGATTCTAACGTTTTTGACGTATTTTCAGAAGCATTCTCCATACGCTTTGAAAGTGATTCCACTGTTTTAGAAGTATGATCAGTCGTTTTGATAAGATTATTTGACAATGATTCTAATGTTTCAGAAGTACTTTCAGAGGATTCCGTCATGATGTTGGATAACTCTTGGATTTCTGATTTTGTATTCTCGCCTAGTTTATAGATGGAACGTGAGAGACATTTTACTGTTTGTACGGAACCTTTTGATATTTCCTTTTTCACTTCCTCTAATACTTCCTTGCGGATACCGTTACGAATTTCTGTTTTGACCTCGGTTAATAAATTCTCCTTATAAACGTCCATTATTCGGAAAAAATCTTCTAAATTAGGCGCCTCATTTGTTTCAGTAATTTGAGGTTGGGGAGCAACTGTAATGATGGACGTTTCAACTTCTTCGACATCAACTTCTTCATAAGTTTTTTCTTCGTCTGTAACATTTTGATCAGTTTGAGACTGTTTTTGAAAAATATCGGCAATCTTTTCAAGACTTGTATTCGTGTCTCGGAGCAACTTTACTTCTTTTAAAATGGTAATCTCGTTATCAGAAAAAAACCTGGCACCCTGTTTCGTTCGTGGGATGTTAATAAAATCGCTTAAATCCTTTTCCCATCGTTTAATCGTTCCAATTGGAACATTTATCAGCTTTGATGCCTCTTGAATTGTATATGTTTTCAAATATGGACTCTTCATATTTATGCCAACCCTTTCTATTTGATTAATAGTCTATCAACTAAATTTTATTAGATAGGATTCTCTTTAAAGTATTATTCATCATTGACCACCTATTATTCCTGCCTAATGACAAAAGCTATCAAAACAAGACGGGATTCAGCAGATCTTTTGAAAAAAAGCACTTAGTATAAAAAAGATGTCGGGTAAGGAACGCATCATTAATCCTAGGTGCTTAAAAGACACGTTTTAGTCATTTATCTCATAGTCTAATGGTGGAATGGAAGTGGGAAGGGGAAACGAGAATGGATGGTTATTCATACACGAATGCTATAGATTATCGGCAAACGCAAAAGTTGGTTAATGAAATAGCAAAGGCAATTAATGGAGAGTACTCAGCGATATTATGCTACGAAAGAATTGCCCACTTGGCTCGTAATGAAAAAACGAAAAATCAAATTTTAGAAATTCGGAAAGATGAAATTCGACATTTTCACGAATTCATCGATATTTATACAAGACTTACTGGGCAGAAACCGAATGTTCACCAGACTGAAGGTTGTCCTTCTACTTATCGGGAAAGTTTGGAGTTTGCCCTAATTGACGAGCAAGAAACGGTAGATTTTTATCTGGAGATAGCCAGAGAAAACAAAGACCACAGAATAAAAGAAGTATTCCGAAACGCAGCGGCAGATGAACAAAATCACGCGGTCTGGTTTCTGTATTTTTTGACCATGAATAAATAAATATCACAGCAACTTCCTTGTGAAAATTCAAAAAATTACGGATTCTTAAGTGTGAAAAAAAATAAGGGGCACCTTTTTAGATAAAGGTGTCCCTTATTATTACCATTTAAAAAAGATAAAAAATTAGAGTTGTTACTAAGTCCTACTATTAAGACGTTTATGAAATAGCCATCTTAACAAAGGTGGAATGGCAAAATAAATAAATAAAAGTCTAAACAATTGAAATCCGGAAACAAACGACAGGTTAGCTTTAACCTCATGAGCTATGATTCCCATTTGATCCATTCCGCCAGGTGCTAAACTTAAAAAGCCAGTGGTCATGGAAATATTATAAATGTGGAGAAGAACATTACTCAATACTAGTCCACTACTGACCAGAACTAGCCCACTTATTAACGCAAGCCAAAGTAACCGTCCTTTTTTCCTTAATTTTTCTGGCTTCATCATTAATCCAATATAAACACTGATCATTATTTGTGAAAGATTAATGATTGAAGCTGGCAAAATCTGCCGATGTAATCCTGTAAGATTTAATACGATCGTAGCCATTATCGGTCCAAGCAAAAAAGGAGTAGGTGACTTTATTTTTTTTCCTAGCAATGCAAACAAGATTGAAGCCAAGCCATATATCAGGATATCAGGGGAAAAATGAGACAGATTTATTGTTCCATGCAAAACCATAACCGAAGAAGGACTAGATGTGTTCCCTTCAAACATCGGACTAAATACTAACAACGGAATAAAGATAATGATGATTAATAACCGGATCACTTGTAGGAGAGTAACGGTTGTGACATCAATTCCCTTCGTTTCCTCTGCAAAAATAACCATCTGAGACAACCCGCCAGGAACACTCCCCGTCAAAATGGTGGGATAGTCGATCCCTGAAAATCGTGAAACAAAGAATGCCATAAGTGCACAAACCAATAACATCAGAAGAGTGAATATGAACATCATTGGTACTTGATAAACAATTTGCACTAGAGCTTTTTTAGTAAAAGAAAGGCCAATAGAGTATCCAAATATGAGTAGGCCTGTATCTCGAATGAATACTGGCCAGTAAGGTATAATTTTTACTAATTTTGAGATCAATAAAGTGGCTGCCAATGGTCCAAGCAACCACGGGACAGGCATGTGGATAAAAGAAAAAATAGATCCTCCAATTAAAGCGGTTAATAACGTAACGCTAAACCTGATGGATTTCGACTCGTGATTGATTGACATTTTTAAGCTCCTGTTTTTATGAATAATCCAACTGTAACAAAAAAAATGTAAATCTGAATTTGATTGAGGTCAAATTTATATAATTTAGATTGAATTAAGAGGTCACAAAAAATCTCGAAAATCTTAGATTTCATAGCAAAATCGGGTTTTTATGTATTTTGTCATCTTTGTGAACTATTACACAATCGCACATCTAAAAGTGACGAACTTCACAATTATTTTTTCAGTTCCCGATTACAATGTGGTCATAAGGTAAACGGACCGAAAGGGTATCCTTGAAGTACCGAAACGATTTTAGCGATTTTTAATTTAGCATTGGAGGAACACATCATGAATAAGAAAAAACTTGTAATGATCGGTAATGGAATGGCGGGTGTACGAACAATAGAAGAAATCCTTAAACAAGCTCCAAATGCTTTTGAGATGACGATTTTTGGAAACGAACCACACCCAAACTATAATCGGATTCAGTTGTCAACTGTCTTACAAGGTGATACAAGTTTTCCAGAAATCATTCTGAATTCATGGGAATGGTATGAAAATAATCATATTCATTTGTTTACAGGAGAAGCCATTACCAGAATTGATACTGAGAAAAAACAGGTCATATCTGATAAAGGTAGAGTAGCAGAATACGATGAATTAATAATTGCCACTGGATCAAGTTCATTCATTTTGCCAGTCCCTGGTGCTGATAAAGAAGGCGTAACGGGTTTTCGTGATATTCAAGATTGTGAAACGATGATCAAAGTGTCTAAACAATATAAAAATGCGGTTGTTATTGGTGGTGGATTACTTGGGTTAGAGGCAGCCCGTGGCTTATTAAATCTCGGTATGAAGGTGGATGTTGTCCACTTAATGCCAGATTTGATGGAAAGACCGTTGGATCCAACCGCTTCTGCCATGCTAAAAAGAGAACTAGAATCTCATGGACTGAATTTTCTACTTGATAAGCGAACAGCCGACATCTTTGGTAAAGACCGAGTGGGA
>CAURFY010000193.1:0-5444 GCA_963524115.1 uncultured Bacillus sp. | reverse complement strand
TACAAACATTGCATATCGATTTACAAAGTGGCGTCTCGTCTTACTATTAAGCAATTGTCTTACTATTAAGGGTGTAACACAATAATAATATAATAAAACTCAATAATATTTTATTGCAAAACGATAAATTATACACTATAATCAATTTGACAATAAATAAGTGAGGTGCTTTTTATGAAACGAGGGTCAACACTATTTTTAAGGATGGCTGTTTTTCTTATTGGAACTCCTGTCCTCGCTTTGGGTATATATGGGTTATTTTGGTTACCTAAGAATCCTGTGAATCCAGATTATTCCCATATACTTTACCCCATTGTAATCGGTATGTATGTATCAGTTGTTCCGTTTTTCGTTGCATTGTATCAGGCTTTTACACTTTTGGGCTATATTGACAAGAATCAGGCGTTCTCTGAATTGTCTGTGAAATCTCTAAAGAATATTAAATTCTGTGCCATGACAATAAGTGGTTTGTATGCGGTAATTGAGCCATTTGTTTTTCTCGTAGCGGATCTAGATGATGCACCGGGTCTTGTCATTGTCGGAATGGTCCCTATCTTTGCTTCAATGGTAATTGCAGTATTCGCTGCTGTTCTTCAAAGGCTTTTACAAGAAGCAATAGATATAAAATCGGAAAATGACTTAATAGTCTGAGGTGATTACAATGGCAATTATAATCAATATTGATGTAATGCTTGCTAAAAGAAAAATGAGCGTAACAGAACTTTCGGAGAGGGTTGGAATAACAATGGCTAACCTTTCTATATTGAAAAATGGAAAGGCAAAAGCAGTTAGGCTTTCAACTTTGGAGGCAATTTGTAAGGCTTTAGAATGTCAGCCTGGAGATATTTTAGAATACAAAAGTGATGAAGATATTGGAAGGATAATAAAGTAAGGATATTTAATCTAGTGAACAAAAGAACGAAGCGTCCTAATCTAACATTAAAGGAGTACATGTATGAGCAACGAACCTATCATCAGTTTGAGTAATGTGACCAAACGTATTGGCCGGACCACCATCATCGACGATCTTACGTTTGTCGTGCCACAAGGTGAAATCTTTGGATTCCTTGGTCCAAATGGGGCAGGTAAAACAACCACAATTCGTATGATTGTTGGACTGATGTCGATCACAAAGGGTCAGATACTGATTAAGGGTAAAAATATCAAAACTGAATTCGAGGAAGCAATCCGGCACGTCGGAGCCATTGTGGAAAGTCCAGAAATGTACAAGTATTTGAGTGGCTACCATAACCTCGTTCACTACGCTCGCATGGTGCCAGGGGTAACCAAGGAACGGATTGACGAAGTGGTGTCGCTGGTCAAGCTAGAAAACCGCATCCATGACAAAGTCAAAAAGTACTCTCTCGGTATGCGTCAGCGTCTGGGAGTCGCCCAAGCACTGCTTCATCGGCCGTCCCTGCTCATTCTCGACGAACCGACGAACGGTCTTGACCCGGCGGGGATTCGCGATCTTCGCGATTATTTGCGTCATTTGACCCGTACGGAAGGAATCACAGTTATCGTCTCCAGCCATCTGTTGTCCGAGATGGAGCTCATGTGCGACCGAGTCGCCATTCTCCAGAGGGGCAAGCTGGTCAATGTGATGCCGATTCATCATTTCACCGGAGGGAACGATCAAGCTCAAACGTATTTGATTCAAGCACAGCCGCCGGAACATGCGTTAGTAACGATGAAGCAGATGGACGGGGTCCAGGAGGCCAAACTGACTCAGGAGGGAACTGTCCAGATTACCACCGAGCGGGAATGCATCCCGGACATTCTTGAAGGGCTGATGCAGAACCATATCCGTATCTATAGCGTCCAAATGGTTGTCCAATCTTTGGAAGAACGATTCTTGGAAATAACAGGAGGTGGGCAAATTGGTTAATCTAGTGCTCAATGAAAATATGAAGATTTACCGTCGACTGCGAACGTGGATCCTGGTCGGACTGATGGTCGCTTTAGTGCTTTTTGTCAACATCATTGAATGGCATTCCGATGGAAAAAAGGCAGAAGGAGAAGGCTGGCGGGCAAAACTTCAGCAGGATAATAAGCAATGGAGCGAAATTTTGAAGCAGCCCAAGCTGGATAAAGACGACCGAAGGTTCTACCAGCAGCAAATTGCCATCAACGACTATCACTTGGAGCAAAATATTCGCTCAACGGACGGCACGTTGTGGGATGGAATGAACGGTTCTGCTAGTATGATGATTTTGATTACCATTTTCACCATCATCATTGCGGGGGACAGTTTGGCGGGCGAATTTTCGTCCGGCACGATCAAGCTGCTACTCATCCGACCAGCCAATCGGGTCAAGATCCTCGTCTCCAAGTATATCTCTTTTCTGTTGTTCAGCATGCTGTTGTTAGTCATTTTGTTTGTGATATCCATCGCGGTCAACGGAATCTTATACGGCTTTGGATACATGGATCTACCGTTGATCAGCATGACTGCGGATGGACAAATCGTCGAAAGGAATATGGTCCTCAATTTGTGGAAAACGTATATGCTGGGCGGTGTATCCACGGTCATGTACGTAACCATGGCCTTTATGATCTCCTCCGCCTTCCGAAGTAGTGCGATGGCTATAGGGTTTTCCATTGGCGCCTTGTTTGCGGGTAATATTATTATGCAGGCACTGCAGCGGTTCGATTGGAGCAAGTACCTGTTGTTTGCCAACACCGATCTCAACCGGTACCTGAACGGAAGTCCTTTTCAAGAGGGAATGACCTTATCCTTTTCCATCGGAGTGCTCGCTGTCTATTTCCTCGTGTTCAATCTGATATCCTGGCTCCTTTTTACACGTAGAGACGTGGTGGCCTAAATTTACCGACAAAGCTGATATAAGCATCTTTCAACATTGATCATGAAACTTTGTTAACTTTTTTTATTGACAAAACTAAATTAATCGATAGAATAATAAACAATCAATATTATATTTGCATAATGAAAGTTTACTTAAAATATTCCAGAGTATAAGAAAAAAGGCAATGATAAGAAGTAGTAACAATCATGTAAACAGACAGAAAGTGACCGGTTGATGAGAGGTGCATGTTGAATGATTGCGAATTCATCTTGGAGCTGTGTACTGAAAAGGATTCCTTAGTAGGATACACCGGCATAGCACCCGTAATCATGTGCTAAAGTATCGTCAGATGACTGTACTTACAAAGGTAAGCAATATGAGTTGCTTATGAATTAAAGGTGGTAACACGTGTTTAAAACGTCCTTTTGGTTAATCCAAAAGGGCGTTTTTTTTATTTTTTGTATAATATTTAAGGGAGGAATTTTGATTGAGTAAAGATAATCAAAATAAGAGACTGCAACGTGGTTTAGAAAATAGGCATATCCAGTTAATTGCACTTGGTGGTGCAATTGGAGTTGGATTGTTTTATGGTTCAAGTGCAACCATTCAAATGGCTGGTCCATCCATTTTGTTCTCATATTTAATCGGAGGCTTAGTTATTTTTACAATTATGAGAGCACTTGGGGAAATGGCTGTGGATGAACCCGTTTCAGGTTCATTTATTTCCTATGCCAATCGATATTTAGGGACGTTTGCAGGTTATTTATCAGGCTGGACCTATTGGTTTATGTGGGTTGTGGTTGGAATGGCAGAAATAACGGTAGTCGGTGTTTATGTGAATTACTGGTTTCCGGAAATTCCACAATGGTTGACAGCGCTGGCAGCACTTATCGTCATTACAATGATAAATCTTGCTAATGTAAAAGCATTTGGAGAGTTTGAATTCTGGTTTGCACTGATTAAAGTTGTAACCATTATCGGAATGATTATCCTTGGTTTAGGAATCATTTTCCTCGGAGTTGGGAACGAAGGCCGGCCAATCGGTTTTGACAATCTTTGGACTCATGGAGGATTCATGCCAAATGGAATCAAAGGTATTATTATGTCATTGGTCCTTGTAATGTTTTCATTTGGCGGGGTAGAATTAGTCGGAATTACGGCAGGGGAAGCAAAAAATCCTCAACAATCAATTCCAACAGCCATCAACAATGTAATCTGGAGAATACTAATTTTTTATATTGGTGCATTAGGAATCATGATGATTATATATCCTTGGAATGAGGTAGGCACGGATGGAAGTCCATTTGTGTTAATTTTTGAAAAAGTTGGAATCCCTAGTGCTGCACATATAATTAACTTCGTTGTCATAACGGCAGCACTATCAGCCTTTAATAGTGGGTTATTCGCTTCGGGAAGAATGTTATACAATTTATCATTGCAAAATAACGGCCCGAAATATTTCGGAGAGCTTAGCAAGAATGGAAGTCCGAGACGTGGCATCCTGTTTTCTTCCATGTTTTTATTAGTCGCAGTAGTTTTGAATTACATTATTCCTGAAAAAGTGTTTCTGTATATTTCTTCTGTTGCAACGGTTGCGGTTATTACTAGCTGGACGATTATCCTGATTACACAATTAAAGTTTAGACAATCTAAAACAAAAAAGGAAATAAAAAACCTTGCATTTAAAATGCCGTTATATCCAGTTTCAACCTATTTGGCTTTGACATTTCTAGCACTTGTCATTGTCTTAATGGCATTTATTAAGGACATGCGAATCGCATTAGTTGTAGCACCTATATGGTTTTTGATTCTTTATATAGGATTTAAAATAAAAAAAAGGAATTCGGCAGAAAGCACCCTTGAAAAGGAGATTGTTGGATAGTCCTCTTTTGAATTGAAGTACTTAAAATCAAATAACCGCCATTTGTGTTGAAATAAGCACTCTTTTATCAGTTATATAATCATAATGCTCAATTACCATGAAAGAATCCGTTTTGATCAAACTTTGATCAAAACGGATTTCTTTTAATCGATTTAATGATAGAAAAAAGAACTCTCCAGTTAGGAAAGTTCTTTGTTAGGGTTCAGTTTTTTTATTTCTTCAGCAATTTGATTCGCGACTGCTTCATGCTCCAATCCTTCTTCAAAAGTAATCGGTTTTCCGAAAATAACCCCGGCAGGTTTAAACCAACCACTCCTTGTACCATAAATATAGGTAGGTACAACGGGTGCTTTGCTTTTGGCAACGATAAAACCAATCCCTTTTTTTGCCTCCTGCATTTCACCTTCTTTAGAACGAGATCCTTCGATAAAAATAGAAAACAAACCGTTCTCTTTTAATATTCTTAATGTGTATTTAAGGGACTTAATATCAGCTTGTCCTCTTTTTATTGGAAAACATCCTAATTCAGTAATAACCCAAGAAGAAAACTTGTTTTTTAAAAAAAGTTCCTCTTTTCCCATGATAAACATTTTTCGTGGGGTGTAAACTCCAACTAAAGGGGCATCAAAATTACTAGAATGATTCATTGCTAAAATGGCTGAACCTTCAGGTATATTTTCTATTCCTGTAATTTTTATTCTAAATCGAATATTTAAGAGGATTCTAACAACCGTAATGGCAATTTTATAAAACAA
>CAURFY010000192.1:0-5470 GCA_963524115.1 uncultured Bacillus sp. | reverse complement strand
GCCATAAAGCATCGTATCCTAATAAAAATACTATAGCTAAAATTAAAGTTGCTAACGCAATCATCGTATCAGAAAAGATAATCAGTGTTTTTAGATCATATCTATCTGCCCACACTCCTGCAAAAGGAGATAGAAAAAACGTCGGTAAAAACCCACATATAATCGAAATGGTCATCATCACACCTGATTGCGTTTCTAAGGTGATATACCACATAATCGCATATTGAACCAACGATGTCCCGAATAGGGATATCGTCTGGCTCGTCAAAAACAGAATAATATCCTTTTTCCAATTTTCCAAATCATATTCATTGCTGGATTTCATTTGTTTCACTTCCATTTCTATTATGATGTTTAGGAAAGCTAAAAATAAAGGCATTCTACTGGTGTTTAAATGTAAATGGAACTAGACCTAACTAAAAAACGGCAATTCTTCTCGTTTAAGATGAATTTCATTTTTTTAGACAGCAAAAAAAGAGGTAGACTCGTCTCCTCTTTTTTTACATCACATCGTAAAATAAAGGTTTCCTTAAAAATAAGCAGACCAATCCCATTTACTCTGCACACATTTGCAGAGTCTTTGAACGTATTCAATTAACGGTTCAAAGCTTGGTGACGTAGTCTGATAGAATGCACAAGGAAAACCTCCATTTCTTATAGTTACTTTTGATACTAACAAAAAAGAAAGACCTTTACAACTAACAAACAATTGACTGATATGTCTATTTTTTGAAGATGAATGAGGACTCTTTTTTACATCCTCATGCATATATAGGTATTAGCACGATCTCGCCTAGAAAGGGTGACAAATATGTTTCAACAGCCTGCCATTATCCAAATCCGTTCATTCATTGACCCAAATAGAAAAATCCAGGTTTATTACCCTGTTGTCACGGGTCTTAAACACACAACAGGTCAGCAAGTAATAAACCGAACCATCATTGAAAATCTTAATCAATTACTTAGAAGGCGTGATTTTTACGAACCGTCACTTGTAGAACTTCAAGGGTGGTTTGAGATAAAGACAAATGAACGAGGTGTATTGAGCCTCGCGATGTATGTCTATTCCTACACTGGCGGAGCACATGGCATGACTACAATCAGCACCCTCACCTTTAATGTTGCAACGGGTAAACAAAATACTTTGAATGAACTGTTTAATCCTAATTCTAATTACCAAAATGTCTTGCTAAACTTAATCAAACTTCAAGTAAAAGCAAGAAAAATTCCAGTTATTAGTGAACCAATCTTATTCCCTGGAAACAATAATTTTTATATCGCAGATAAAAGCTTGATTCTTTACTATCAACTTTATGATTTAGCTCCATATTATTATGGCATTAATTACTTCCCCATCAGTGTATATGAGATTCAAAACATCATTGACGAAAATGGTCCACTTGGAAAAATGCTGAAATCCTATTAGGGTAGTAGACTTTAATAATATGAATAGGTGTTAGGGCGGGGATTTAATTTGAGGAAGTCTACCTTAATCATGTTTTTCATTTTTTTGGACTGGTTCTTTTAGCCGAAATAGGCTTGTTATTTGTATTTACTCCTTCTAAACAGAAATGTAGAACCGTCCCCCCGCTTCTTCCCCCGCTTCTTTAAGCTAAACATTACTACCATACCTGTTCAAGAGTTTCTCTGAAAAGTAAATCTAATTCCGGTGTAAAGTTTGGTTGATCGTTATTTAGAGTTTTGGTGAATTCACGAAGACGTGCTATTTCCTCATTAAGAAAATTATTTATTACCTGGATTTTTGGTTCAAAATCTAGTTCTTCTCCATCCAATTTTCTTTTTAAAAGTGTTTTTATTTCATCTTTTAGTTCACCTTCGGGTACCAATGTATTCAATAAAATTGGAAATTCTAACGGTGGAAATTCGTCGAATTTTTCTATCCATCTTGAGGCTAAAATGGGTCGTAGAACATAAAAATATTTTTTTATCTTCACTCTTTCACCCTGTAAAAATTCTCGAAAGTTATTATTCGCCATATTTAGATAGTGGTGTAAACAAGAAGTTGGAACAAAAATAGTTTTACTTAGCTCTTGCATTTGCTCAATCGTTGAAAAAGCCTGATAATAAACTATTCCTGAACGAAGCCATTCCATTAGAGGAGGATTTGATTTCCTAAACAGCCTTAACGCTTTAGTTAATTCCCAACCAGATATATCAAGGTAGTCATTGATTGGTAATTCAATTACATCTCGTTTCGTACCAATACCCATTGGGTCTATGGTTAGATAATCTTCTTTTTTATGGACATAAATAAACCGAACATCGTAATCACTATCTTTAGAAGGAAACTCCCAAGCTCTGCTACCTGATTCACAAGCATAAAGAATTTTAACGTTAAAGTCTTCTTCAATTTTTTTCAATGATTTTAAAATGGTTTCTTTCAATTCCATTACCTCAATTCAGCATACTAACACAATTTTTTAAATTCTCCCCTAACTTCTTTCCAATATACCGACCGTACAATTGAATATTCTACACATTGAAGGCAGATTCCTTTTAAATAACTTGTCATTCGGATGTAAATCCATTGTAATAAATAGGTAATTATTATGTCACACTGGTACATTTCGGTAGCCTTAATCAAGATTGGATTACTCAAGTAATCTCCTATAAAGATCCCAATCCTTTAACTTTCAATTGTTAAACGCAAATGTAATAAATAATTCAATCTCCTTTTTGTTATAGTAGAAAAATTTTATCTCGTATATTATTCTTTAAAAGCATACTATTAAAATACACTAAGCAATCTGCAATCCATTAAAACCTTGGATTAGGATATACACGAACCAAAATATAAAGGAGTGAATGGATATATCTAGTAAAATAGTTGTTATTACAGGCGCAAATAGTGGACTTGGATTGGAAACGGCTAAATATTTTGTCAGCACAGGAAATATTGTGGTCATGGCCGTGAGAGATGTAAATAAAGGAGAAAGAGCAAAGCAAGAGCTACTGAAGTTATTTCCTAACGGAAAAATGGATGTTCTTTATTTAGATTTAGCAAAAATAAACAGTGTTTATTCGTTTGCAGATGCATTTTCCAAGAAATACAATTCACTAGATTTATTGATTAATAATGCTGGAGTTATGATTCCACCATATTCACGAACGGAAGAAGGATTTGAACTTCAATTCGGTTGCAACCATTTAGGCCATTTTGCCTTAACCGGTTTACTACTTCCTCTATTGGAAAAGGGAGAACTTCCTCGTGTTGTTACACTAAGTTCCATCGCTCATCGAAATGGAGCTATTGATTTTAATAATTTGGATGGTTCAAAAGGCTATAAGGCAATGAAGTTTTATAGCCAAAGTAAGTTAGCAAACCTTTTATTTGCCAGAGAGCTGGATGAACGTTTAAAGCGGAATGGTTGTAAAACAATAAGTTTAGCTGCACACCCAGGGATATCCGCCACCAATCTTTTTAGAATTGGAAAAGAAAAAGCACCTTGGTATATTAAGCAGCTAATGAAACTAATTGCGCAACCTGCTGAAAAAGGAGCATTACCTACGATAATGGCAGCAACAGACACAAAATTGGTAGGCGGCGAATATATCGGACCGGATGGTGCTGGAAATCGCAAAGGGAACCCGACAATCGAAACACCTCACCCAAAGGTCTATAACAAAGAAACAATGCAGAAATTGTGGGATGTTTCGGAGCAATCAACCTCGGTTAATTTTAATCTTAAATAGATCAATACACAAAGGAGCCTAATCTTTTAAAGGATTAGGCTCTTTTATCACACCAACATTTAGACCCTTACTGAAACAAGGTTTGGTGCATGCCGCTCTTTATCGGCGATTACACTCAAATTTACACTGTTTCCAATCTATTAAACGAGGCACAAATACTCTTTAATGTATAAACCCTAGCTGAAATGATAAACAAATCATTCTCATGATATGTTACGTATTCATCAATAATGGTCAGCCCAGTTTGAAATTCATCCACTAAATAATAAGTGTATTTTTCATCCCAGGAGAATTTATTAATTCTAAGCAATTCATCAGACAATATTGAAAGCCTATGCTCTTCAATCAAGAGCTTAATATGATACAATTTTTCCTTTTTTACAATAATGCTGGTTTCATTTTCATAACATCGATAAACAAACTTAATGAATTCCTTGATATTTTCTGCCAACAAATTCGCCTTTTGCATCTCGAAGTTGATAGCTTCACACCCCCCGTAACAAATCTGCATATAGGGGAGTATATGTTTAGAAACATCAAAATGAAACAAACAAAAGGTGCCAAGTATTATCCAATTTTTAGATGCTACCTGGCACCTGAATTACTGTTTAATTACTTCCTTCGATGAACAATTTTGCCGTTTATCATATAAAAATTTTGAAATGGAATGCAGTTAACACTTTCTGTGGCAAATTCACTATCAAAATAAGTCAACTTAAACATATCTCGGATTATCTTTGATTTTTGTGTGGTCGTACTTTGGTTTGTACCGAAATAATCACAAATGTCATGTACGGTAGCATATGGTTGATTTTCCTTATCAAACAAAAAATTTATTGACCCTAAAGCATGAATGACAGCTGCAGCCCAAATTTCAATTTTTCCAGACATAAAAGGAACAGTTCTTTTCCTCGCCATTTTATTAATCAATTTTTCGATGACAACTTCATATTCTTCGTTTAAATATTCCTCACTAAAACCTTTTGTCAAACTTATTAATTGTATTTTCTTATCATTTAGTATTTCTTTAGACTTTTCCATGGCAGTGGTCATCCTTTATCTATTAAAATTTTTTATAAGCTATTCGATTCCTATCGGGATTATTATGTAACCCACGGGGATGATGGTGTATTTGTTTAAATCGAATTGATAGTAAAAATAACGGATGAAGCACCATTCAAATTGAAAGGTGCTTCACAAATTAGTTTATCTATTTTCCACAACACTTTTTATATTTTTTCCCACTGCCGCATGGACAGGGATCATTCTGGCCAATTTTTGGTTCGTTCTTAATTGGGGGAGTATAGAAATAGCTTTTTTGTTGGCTATCATTTCTTAAATGCAATTCTGTTTCCATTGCTGCTTGTCCCCAAAGCTCTAAGTCAGGGTGTGGCAAACCTAATATAGAATAGTAACCATACACCGTTTGCTCGATTTCTATTAGGCTCGAGAAAAACTCTTTATTCATATGGTCGCTTATTTCGGGGAGCGCTTCTTCTGATAGTTGATGACATAACGATTCAAACAGCATATCCTGATCTTCAAGTTCTTCAACTTCATGATAGGCATCCCGTAAAACTTGAACCGCAAGTTCCGATTTAATATTTTCCACCATAGATGCAGCAAAAATAATGGAATCCTCTTTCATTAAATAAAGTTCAACTGCTTTCACCACTTCATCTTTTTGAAATCCAATTAAAGCTTCTGATACTTCTTCAAATAGGATATCATCATCCCGATATAATAAGATCGCAAG
>CAURFY010000191.1:0-5493 GCA_963524115.1 uncultured Bacillus sp. | reverse complement strand
TTGTAAGAATAACATTTTATAAAAAGTATTAGCCATGAATACGTTCAATTTGTTTATCAATCGTATCTAAAATTGAATTATTTTTTTCGTATGCAATAAGCCCTTGAATCTCTTCTAATGATAAACCCATTTGCTTTAAAATAAGGATTTTATGAAGTTTTTGCAAATCTGTATGTGCATACCTACGATGCCCCGAAACTGTATATTCAGATGGAGAGAATAGTTTTATTTGGTCATAATATCTTAAAGTTCGGATTGAAAGCCCTGTTAGTTCTGCAAGTTCGCCCACTTTCCAATATTTAGTCATGCTATTCCTCCTTTCGTAAAAGAGTTTTGATTTCAGAAGGGAAAAATTGATAAGTTCTTCCACATATGTGACAGCTTGTCTCGATTGGCTCATTCGTATGAATGTATTTCATAAAATCTTTATTTTCCAAAGAATGCAGTAGTCCATAAAACATTTCCTTGGAACATCCACACCTAAATTGGACTTGAGTCTGACCTATGATCTCTGAACCGCTGAAATATTGGTTTAGTTGTTTCCGGATCTGTCTATTGTCCATATCTTTAAGATTTTTAAATAAGATTGAGCTCGTATCCATTTTTTCTTTTATTTTGGATAGCAAATGATTTGGCGAACCTGGGAGCAATTGTGCAAACATGGCAAAGCTATATAGAACTGTATTGTTTTCTCCTAAAGCCAAATTTGTTTCAATAATTGTTTCAATTTGCTCACTTTGCTTAAAGTAATGCGAAAGGTCTTCATCAATGTTTTGATTAGGCATATCAGTAATTCCAGTAAATTGATTCATATGTGACCCCTTAATTATTCGAATTGAAGCTCTGTTTCCAACGAGGTCTTTAATGGAGACATCTTTTAGTCCTTTTGCCTTCAAAAACATTTGACTGGCATAGCCCCGTACATTACCATGTGCATCTGTATCAGCAAATATTTTATATTTGGGATCACTCATCGTAACAGTAGCACTTAGCCTTTGCTCCCCTTTCAATGTTGCCGAAAGCAGGCTAATCCCCGAGACAATTTTACCTAGAGCGAGATTTTGTATTCGGTGATTGTGCTTATTTAAGCTGATAATTTCATTAATCAGCGCTGTATTATCTACTAAAAACAAGCACACTTGTTTATCAAAAACCAATGCCTTTAAGATCGTATTTCTCATAATGATTTTCCTTTCCTTACGTAATGATCGGCCGTAATTCAACTATAAAACATTACCTTACGTAAGGTTCAAGTGTATATTTAAATTTATTCATATAAAAAGATCATGGGGAAGATCATGGGGACGGTTCTCATGCCACCGATAGAAGCAGAAGAACCGTCCCCATGCACCACCTTCCCACACGCTCCTTTATTTTTTCCGATATCGGCTAAGTACGTCTATCCCTCCTGTTGCTGAAATTACACTCCCAGTGATTATATCTGAATCATCCTCACAAAGGAATGAGACGAGTCTTGCGATATCTTCACCAGTTCCCGATCGTCCAATTGGGGTCCGAGTATCGGCGATTTGTTTGGAAAAGGCTATGCTTTCTTCTTTCATTTCTCCTTCAATATCTCCAGGGCAAACCATGTTGGCCGTTATTCCGTATTCCGCTTCTTCGATCGCAATCGTTTTTGTTAAAGAAGCGATTGCAACTTTTGCTGCGCTATATGCCGAACGATAAATCCAGCCTGGTGCATGGTCAGCATCTTGAAACCCATAAGTTACAATTCTTCCAAACTTTTGTTTCCTCATAATTGGAATGGTTAGTTTTAGGAAATGAAAGATCGCGTTCAAGTTTCCGTCTATTATTTCATCCCATTCCATATCGTTGTAATCTGAAAGCTTTTTTCGATCAAATAGAAAAGGTCCAGCATTATTAATCAAAAAATCAATTCGTCCAAACCTCTCAACCGTTTGTTCAAATATCCTTCTGATGTCCTGTTTTTTGGTAATATCACCTTGTATAAATTGTAGCCGATCATGGTATGAGCTCCATTGTTTCTTGAGTTCAGATATTCGATTTTCATCGTTCCGATAATTTACGGTTACTGAATAACCCTTCATTAACAGCCGCTCTGTTACCATTTTCCCAAGACCCTTTGATCCTCCAGTGATAATGGCGTGTCGCATATTGCACCTCTTTTCTTCTCTAACTTATTTATTTTTTAAAAGGGTTAAAAATTCTGCACGGGAATCAGGTTGATTAGCAAAAATACCTCGAACTGATGAAGTTGTGGTGGAAGCATTCGACTTTTTAATACCCCTTCCACACATGCACATGTGTTTTGCTTCTAGCACGACCATCGTTCCTTGTGGTTGGAGAATTTCTTCCATCGCCTCAATGATTTGAGAAGTGAGTCGCTCTTGTACCTGAAATCGTTTCGCATAGCCCTCCACTAAACGGGCAATTTTTGAAAGACCCGTGATTTTCTGATTCGGAATATATCCAACATGCGCTACGCCGAAAAATGGTGCAAAGTGATGCTCGCATAAAGAGTGGAACTCAATATTTTTTATCAAAATGAGCTCTTGATGATTTACGTCAAACGTTTTTAATAAATGATGTTTGGGTTCCTCACTGTACCCTTCCGTATATTCCAAAAATGCTTTAAGAACTCGAAAAGGGGTGTCTTCCAGTCCGTCTCGAGTAGGATCATCACCACAAAGGGCAACCAATTCTTTAATCGCCTCCATGAAATGATTTGCTTGGGTTAGTTTGACACTAGTTTCAGAGGATGATAGCGGGAATAGGTTGGGGAATGTTGTAGCCAGTAATACATTTTTATCGATTGACATTTTCATTACACCTTTCATAGTTGTTTTTTTACAGTGATGGAGGGATCAAATTTCCTCCTCTTCAAATGAAAATGTTGTCCGTTCAATCTGTTCGTTCAGGTGGACTCTAAAGGCACAACAACCATCTCCATTTTGAAATCGTTTCTCTCGCACGACCAGGCAATTTAGTAATCTAGTTAACGAATTGAGGGTAACACTACATAGAATTGGTCTTTTCATGGCAACATCGTAAAATGGACAATTGCGCTCAATCAGGAGCAGGGTTTTCGTATCAGGTTGATAATCCACCTCCATGTATGAATCATTCAATATATAAAAGTCCTTTAAAGCGGCAACTTTTTCCTCCAAACTAAGTCCATTTAATCGATATTCCCACTCACTTACTCGGGCATCGACCATGGTCGATAAAACTTCTTTTACCGCACCCTTACCTAGTTGATTAGCGACCGTGTCGATTACTTCAATAGCAAGCGTATTATATTCTTTCGGAAAAAGCGCTTCTCCTTTTGAAGTTAAATTAATAATTATAGCTGGTCGCCCGCCTTTATGATTATTTCTCTCGGTATGTCGCTTCACTAATCCATCTCGTTCAAGGTTAACCAGCTGTAATCTTACTCCCTCACTTGAAATATTAAGTTTCTTTTTAAGACTAGAAATTGTTTCAGAACCGTTTTGTTTTAAGATTATTAATATCTCTTTTCGAGTTTCTGATTGCTGATCGAAATGTTGATCCATTCGTTTACCCTCCCACTGCAAAATTAACCTGTTTGTTTGCTAAGGTAATAACATTATATTTACCAAGTTTATTATTGTGAAACTTGTTTTATAACATATCAAAAAAATTTTTGAATACATTAAACCAAAGACATAAAATAACAGGGAGGAATAATCATGAGTAATCAAATAAAGATTCTTAATAATGGCCCACTTGTCGTTAGCGGTGATTTTCAATTAAGTGATTCGCAAGGTAATGAATTCAAAAAAAAGGATAAAGTATTCCTTTGCCGATGTGGTCAATCCAATAACAAACCGTTTTGTGATGGGGCACATAAAAAAATTGGATTTGAGAGTAGCCCAAGATTTTCGGATTAAGGAATAACATAGGGAACTTCGTTAGAAGTTTCCTAGATCTGTTAGCATTTTTGGCTGGCGGACATGAGATACCTTATTTTTGATATATTTCCCTTTTTTCTTCTTTAGCGGACATAGGATACCTTATTTACATAAAAACAAATGAATTATGCTGAAAGATCAACAAATAAGGAATCCAATGTCCGGATAACTTTTCAAAACAACACTTTTTGTCAAAATAGCGGAACGAATGTCCGCATATATTAAAAAAAAACACTGATAAATGACTTTATGGCCATTTATCAGTGTTTTTTATAATCTTACATACCTTTCATATCGGACATATTAGATATAACTGATGGATCAATCATTCCAGTAATCATAGCAATATGCGCAAGTACTAAAAACAACCCAACAAAAAATACATGAACCTTTAATTTTCCTTCTTGGGATTCTTTTCTGTAAATAATATTTAAGTCTAAAAGAGCCATTCCTAACAATGGAATTATTCCTAATAAGTAAAATCCAACCGCTACTACATCAATCCATCCATGCCATTCGCCTTTAGATGTTATAGGAATAACAGCGTTAATTAATAAATAGATAAAAATACCAGTAAAATAAATTCCTATAAATATAGAAGTGATTTTGTTTACCAATCTTAATTTACCTGATAGGTTTCGTGTAAATAAAATAGCTAATTCTGTAACAGCTATTGTTTCAGCACAGATAACCGGAATGGCCATAAAAATTAATAGATTCCAGGGCTGATTATCAGCTAATAAGCTCATATAATGTGTCATGTTCATCTGAATTTCCTCCTGCTAATTAATAAAAATTTTTTCATTTTAACAATCCTTACAAGATAAAACCTATTATGTACCCCCTCAATTGCAATTGCAGGCATTTTAACAAGTGAGGCCATCCGTATATATAGCACCTTTAATATATTTATATAACGGAAAAGCAATTGAGTAAGTAATTATAATAAATTGTTATGTAGTTCATATGAAGATAGATAGAAATAAGGATAAAATCCTTCGTATGAGCAAATAAAAAAACAGAAGCCGCCTGAATGACAACTTCTGTTTTGGGAAAATTCCAGAAACATCAATAAACACCGAGACCCCAGTTTAAATAAACACTATCCTTACTTAGCATTTTCGAGGATTTTTACAATGTCTTTTGGTTTTAAAACTTTTCCAAATGAAACAACTTTTTCGTCAATCACTAATCCAGGAGTGGACATGATTCCGTAAGCCATAATGTCTTTAAAATCGGTCACCTTCACTATTTCGGAGTCCATTCCCATCTCATTTAGTGCTACCTTAGCATTTTCCGCTAATCTAACACAATTAGTACATCCAGAACCTAATATTTTGATAATCATTTTACCTCTCTCCTTTTTGATTAATAGAACCTATTTAAATGATATATCCCTTACATTAAGAGATATCCAAAAGCATTAAAGGTGTATCCTATGATGATAATTCCAACAGTTACGATTACAAAAAATATGACTAAAAGCTTTGTCTTTACCACTTTTTTCAACATAATAAGTGATGGTAGTGATAAGGCTGTGACCCCCATCATAAAGGCTAGAGCTGTACCTATACCTACC
>CAURFY010000190.1:0-5512 GCA_963524115.1 uncultured Bacillus sp. | reverse complement strand
ATATCCTGGTAGTGAAGGACATCCTGATAAGGCATTAGCTGATAAATACTTACCAAACGGTGCAGGTTCTGTTGTGGTCTTTGGGATTGAAGGTGGACGAGAGGCTGGAGCAAAATTAATTAATGCAGCTGAACTTTGGACTCATGTTGCCAATGTGGGTGATGCAAAAAGTTTAATTATTCACCCTGCGAGTACAACTCATCAACAATTAGATGAAGAAGGGTTAGTTGCCGCAGGAGTGCCTGAAGATTTAATTCGTCTATCAGTTGGTATTGAAAATGTCGATGATTTAATTGAGGATCTCGAGCAAGCAATTGAAGTTGCTACTGGAGTGTCATCATTTACTGTAAAAACAGAAAAATAACTTTATTAGTATAAAATTTTCCATTGACACTTATTTTTATTCCATGATAAAATCACAATCATAGTTTAGATATGTTTGAATATTGCTTCACTAATATAATATTTTGCTCTTATCAAGAGAGGTGGAGGGATGTGCCCTATGAAGCCCGGCAACCGTCGATTTGCTTTTTGCAATTGAAATGGTGCCAATTCACACAAAGCAAGCTGCTTTGGAAGATGAGAGAAAGGGATATAGAACATTACTATGCCTTTCTGCTCATATGCAGGAAGGCATTTTTATTTATAAAATATTATGTGAATACTATCGGAATAAAAAGAAGGTGATTGGATGATTTCAATAAAAGGTGTTAAAAAGATTTACCCATCTAAGTCGGGCGCCGTAACGGCAGTCGACAATGTTGATTTAGAAGTGCAAGACGGAGAGATTTTTGGTGTTATCGGTTATAGTGGGGCAGGGAAAAGCACCTTAATTCGAATGCTCAATGGCCTAGAACTTCCATCAGAAGGATCCATTACCGTTGCGGGTCGTGAGGTATCAAAAATTAAAGGGAATGCCCTTCGTAAAGCACGCCAAGAAATTAGTATGATTTTTCAACATTTCAACCTTTTATGGTCTAGGACCGTACGGGAAAATATCGCATTTCCACTTGAAATTGCTGGAATTGCCAAGTTAGAACGCCAAAAACGTGTGGAAGAGCTAATCAAGTTAGTTGGATTAGAAGGAAAAGAGGATGCTTATCCTGCTCAGTTAAGTGGTGGGCAAAAGCAAAGAGTTGGGATCGCTCGGGCACTTGCCAATAATCCTAAGGTTTTACTTTGTGATGAAGCAACCTCGGCATTGGATCCGCAAACAACAGACTCTATTTTAGAGTTATTAGTAGATATTAATAAACGTCTCGGACTAACCATAGTTTTAATAACGCATGAAATGCATGTGATTAGAAAAATTTGTCACCGTGTTGCCGTCATGGAAGATGGGAAAATCGTTGAAATGGGACGAGTTTTAGACGTCTTTAAACATCCTGAACAGCAGATTACGAAGCTATTTGTTCAGCAAGTGACTGAGCCGGAGGAAACAAAAGATACAATTGAACATTTATTAACACGCTATCCACAAGGGCAAGTCGTTCAATTAACCTTTGTTGGGGATGCAGCAGAACAACCAGTGATTGCCAACCTCATTCGTCAATTTGAAATAACTGTTACAATTTTGCAAGGAAAAATCTCACAAACTCAAACTGGCTCTTATGGGACTTTATTTATCCATCTTGATGGTGATCCACAGGAAATCAGCAAAGCGATTGAGTTTATTCACTCACAGCAAGTTGGAGTTGAGGTGATAAATAATGGCTAACTCTGTGGAAATGATAAATTGGGACCAATTAATTGCAGCAACACGAGAAACCATCTATATGACTTCCATTTCGGTACTAACCACTTTTGTTTTGGGGCTAGTGCTAGGATTACTATTATTTTTGACAGCTAAAGGTAACATATGGGAAAACAGAATCATCAACATCATTATCGCTGGTTTTGTCAATATATTCCGGTCAATCCCTTTCATCATATTAATTGTTTTACTCATTCCGTTTACAAAATTATTATTAGGAACAATGCTTGGTGCAAATGCAGCGTTGCCTGCCTTAATTATCGGTGCTGCTCCCTTTTACGCACGAATGGTGGAAATTGCTCTTCGTGAAATCGATAAAGGGGTAATTGAAGCTTCGCAATCAATGGGGGCGACACACAGCCATATTATTTTTAAAGTACTAATACCTGAATCTTTACCAGCCTTAATCTCCGGAATTACAGTCACAACAATCTCGTTGGTTAGCTTCACAGCAATGGCTGGAGTAATCGGAGCAGGTGGACTCGGTCATTTTGCTTACCTGGAAGGTTTTCAACGCAACAGGCCGGTAGTTACGTTCGTGGCGACCGTTGCGATTTTGATCTTAGTTTTTATCATCCAATTTATTGGTGATTATTTTACTAAAAAAACAGATAAACGATAACAGGAGGAATGGAAAATCATGAAAAAAATACTTAGTTTTGCATTTATAGCTTTATTAGTTTTTTCACTTGCAGCTTGTGGTGGCTCAAAAAATGACTCATCAGACAAGGCTGGAAAAGATGGCAACAAAAAATTAATTGTTGGGGCAACCGCAGTACCACATGCTGAAGTGCTTGAAGCAGCAAAGCCATTATTGAAGAAAAAAGGTATTGACCTTGAAGTGCAAGTATTTACTGATTATGTTCTTCCAAACGTTGCGTTAAGAGATAAAGAAATCGATGCAAATTATTTCCAAACACCTGGTTATTTAGAGCTTCAAATGAAAGAAAACAAGGATTATGATTTTGTAAGTGTTGGAGAAATCCACAAAGAACCAATTGGGGTTTATTCTAAAAAATACAAAAGTTTAAAAGACCTTCCAAAAGGTGCAAAAATCATTATGAGTGATTCATTTAGTGATCATGGACGTATTCTTCCTATTTTTGAAAAGGCAGGATTAATTAAGCTTAAAGAAGGCGTTGGCAAAAATGCAAGAGTTGAGGATATTATCGACAATCCAAAAAAACTTGATTTCTCAACTTTAATTGAAGCAAAATTATTAGCCTCTTCTTTCGAAAGCGGTGAAGGTGACGCAGTTGTCATCAATACGAACTATGCACTTGAAGGTGGAATCGATATTGGCAAGTATGGTATCGCTTTTGAAGGTGATGACGTTGTTCCAGCAAACCTAGTTGTCGTACGTTCTGGGGATAAAAACAACAAAGAAATTAAAACACTTGTAGAAGTCCTTAAATCTGAAGAAATCCAAAAGTTCATTAAAGATAAATACCAAGGTGCTGTTTTGTCAGTAAAATAAGCATCAAACCAATCTTTAGGCTGTCGAAAAATTTTTCGGCAGTTTTTTTCTTGCTAGACTTGATTTAGAACAAGGAATATTTAATGAAAAAATATATAATAAGGAAAGAAAACTTTGCCTTGCTCATGCAAACCTACACTGAGTGCATAATTTATAGGGAAAAAATAAAGAATATAGAAATGTGCTCAATGATGTGTTCTTTATAACATATTTTATTATTACTGCTAAAATGTTGCTTACTAATTTCATTTGTTATAAGATTGTAATGAGAATAGATTGAGAATGGAAAATTTACAGTCTTTTTGACTGAAAGATACACAGTGATGGAGGTATTATATATGGCAGGATCAACTTTAACGGTGAAGGATCTTCACGTTGCTATCGAGGGGAAAGAAATTTTAAAAGGTGTAAACTTAGAAATTAAGGGCGGAGAAATCCATGCTATTATGGGCCCTAACGGAACTGGAAAGTCAACCTTGTCCTCTTCAATTATGGGTCATCCAAAATATGAAGTAACACAAGGAAGTATCACATTAGACGGGAAAAACGTTTTGGAAATGGAAGTTGACGAGCGCGCACGTGCAGGTCTTTTTCTCGGTATGCAGTATCCAAGTGAGATTAGCGGTGTAACAAATGCCGATTTTTTACGTTCAGCAGTTAACAGTCGTCGTGAAGAAGGAAATGAAATTTCGTTAATGAAATTTATCCGTCAAATGGATGCAAAAATGGATTTCCTTGAAATGGATCAAAATATGGCTCAACGCTATTTAAACGAAGGATTTTCTGGTGGAGAAAAGAAACGTAATGAAATCCTTCAATTAATGATGATTCAGCCTAAAATTGCTATTTTAGACGAGATTGACTCTGTTTTGGATATAGATGATCTTAAAGTTGTTTCAAAGGGTATAAATGAAATGAGCAGTGAAGATTTCGGATGTTTAATGATTACTCATTATCAACGTCTATTAAATTATATCAAACCAGATTTCGTTCACGTGATGATGCAAGGCCGTATTGTTAAGTCCGGAGGGCCAGAATTGGCACAACGCTTAGAAACAGAAGGGTACGACTGGATCAAGCAAGAACTAGGAATTGAAGACGAAACAGTTGGGCAAGAAGCGTAAGCGTTGGGGGGATTAAAATGACAACTGAACTAAAATTATCGTTTGATCAGGATTATGTCAGCTCTTTTTCAAAGGAAATGGGTGAGCCAACCTGGTTAACAGAACTTCGTTTACAGGCAATGGCATTGGCGGAAACGCTTCCTTTACCAAGACCGGATAAAACGAAAATAGATAACTGGAATTTTACTCAATTTCCAAAACATATCGTAAAAAGTGAAGATTTCACTTCCCTTAACGAGTTGCCGGAAGAAGTGAAAGTTTTAATTGATATAGAGGCACAAGATAAAAATTTATATATCCAACGAAATAATCGTCCTGCTTTTCTGTCATTATCAAAAGAATGGCAAGAACAAGGAGTTATTTTTACAGATATATTTTCAGCAGTACGTGAACATGGTGACTTGGTTCAACGTTATCTGATGAAAAGTGGAGTGAAAATGGATGAACATCGCTTAACAGCTGTTCATGCTGCATTGATAAATGGTGGGACTTTTCTTTATGTTCCAAAAAACGTCGAGGTAACTCAGCCAATTCAAGCTGTTTTTATCCATGACGATGCTGAAGCTAGCCTTTTCAATCATGTGTTAGTTGTGGCTGAAGATAATAGTTCTGTAACATATGTAGAAAATTATGTTTCCTTGGTGAAAGCGGCAACAGGAGTCGTTAATATTGTGACTGAAGTGCTAGCTAATAATAATGCAAAAGTTCAATATGGTGCTGTAGATACTCTTTCTAAAGAAGTGACAACGTACGTTAACCGACGCGGTGTTGCTGCAAGAGATGCAAAAATTGAATGGGCATTGGGATTAATGAATGACGGAAATACCATTTCTGAAAACACAACTAACCTAATTGGTGACGGCTCATTGAGCGATTCTAAAACAGTTGTTGTTGGTCGCGGAGAGCAAACTCAAAACTTTACTACAAAAATCGTTCATTATGGTAAAAATACAACAGGCCACATCCTGAAACATGGTGTGATGAAAGACAGTGCAACATCCATTTTTAACGGGATTGGGAAAATCGAGCATGGGGCTTCTAAGTCTAGTGCCGAACAAGAATCACGAGTTTTGATGCTTAGTGAAAAAGCACGTGGAGATGCTAACCCTGTTCTTTTGATTGATGAGGATGATGTAGTGGCCGGCCATGCAGCATCAG
>CAURFY010000189.1:0-5518 GCA_963524115.1 uncultured Bacillus sp. | reverse complement strand
ATTTTGGTCAGAAACTGGAGAGGTTGGATCTCATGCATCCGCTAAGAGGAAACAACCTGTTCCGTATCTATTAACTATCGTCCCAAAGGGAGACTATCTCTTTGAAAATTTGCTCACTAATCTGTGGGCTTATCATCGCTTCAGTTGCTAAATCAACCTTCACCCCTAGATTATCTTCTAAATAATATTTTATTGACAAAAATTCTAAACCAAGTGCTTTCTCAGATTCAATTAAAACATCTACATCGCTTTTAGCTTTTTGTTCATTACGAGCATATGAGCCAAATATGCCTAATTTTTTAATTCCGTATTTCTCTTGTAAAAAATTTTTTATGCCATTATTTGTTTTTGTAATGCTTGTTTTGATATACCTCCCACAAACAAATTCACTCCTCTTCTACCCATTTTTTCATTTCCGGATCTTCTTTTACTATTTGTTCAATTAAATTATATAGCTCCTTGTCTTTTATATTCGCTTTTAACTGCTCTTGTATCTCTTTTACTTCTTTTTTGAACTCTTTACTACACACTTTCAGCGCTCCTCTCTTATAATTACGGTGATTTACAACATAATCAAACTTACAACTGATAGTTTTATTTTCAAGGATTTTTTTCCAAAACAACCCTTGTTCACCATCTCCAAGGTTCAATAAATATATTTATAATCATAATTAAAAGTTTTGAAATTGTCTTAAAAAGAATTTTTGACATTACCTTTGGAAATAATGTTCTTTCAGTAACAAAAATATACTTTGAAAGTGAGGCTGTTAAATGAAAGGACATTTTTACAGAAGAGGCTGTACGTGCAAAAAGAAAAAATGCACTTGCGGTTCAAAATGGGCTTTTACCGTTGATATTGGAATAAATCCAATCACCGGAAAAAGAAAACAAAAGGTAAAAAGCGGTTTTAATACTAAGCAGGAGGCTGAAGAAGCTGCTGCCGCTCTAATTCACGAATTAAACCAAGGAACCTATTTAGAGGAAACAGAAAAAACGTTTAGTGATTTTGCAATTGAGTGGCTTCCTATCTACAGTGATTCTAAAGATGTAAAGCCCGGAACGATTCGAGTACGCCTTCATGAAATCGGAAAGTTATTGCCCTACTTTGCAAAATTAAAGTTAAAAGACATTACAAGAAAGATGTATCAAGATGCTCTAAATGACCTAAAGGATCAAGGATACTCTGATAGTACTAGAGATGGAATTAACCGTACAGGAAGAATGATTTTCCGAAAGGCACTAGAACTGGAACTTATTAAGAAGGACCCGACTGAATTCGCTTATGTGAAAAAGGATAAAAAAACGATTGAACAGTTGGAGGAAGAGGAAGTTCCTAAGTATCTTGAAAAGGAGGAGCTGGCCTTACTTTTAGAAACAGCCAAAGCCAATGGCCTAGAACATGATTACTTAGTTTTTTTGATATTAGCCTATACGGGCATTAGAGTTGGAGAATTAGTTGCTCTTAAGTGGAAGGACATTGACTTTAAAAGCCACACAATTAGCATTACCAAAACGTATTACAATCCAAAAAATAATGCCTTGGAATATCAGCTAGTCACACCGAAGACGAGAAAATCACGACGAAAAATTATTGTGGATGAAGAGGTGATTAACGCTTTAAAGGAGCATAAAAAGGTTCAAGATGAGGTCATCAATCGGTTAGGTGCTGCTTACCATAACAAAGACTTTATCTTTGCCAAAATGGAACGGCAATTTGGTTATCCTATTGTGATTAAAAACGTACGAGATCGGATGAAACGGCTACTTGCAATCGCTGGTCTAAACGAAGATTTAACACCGCATAGTTTAAGACACACTCATACGTCACTTCTTGCTGAAGCTGGGGTCTCACTCGAACAAATTATGGACCGACTCGGCCATTCGGATGATCAGATTACGAAAAATGTTTATCTCCATGTAACACAAGAAATGAAAAAAGAAGCCTCTCAAAAGTTCGCTGAACTCATGAGAAGCCTCCGTTAATTTCCTCTATGTTAGCAAAATGTTAGCAAACCACTCTCATCTTACTCCAAAACCCATTCATATCAAGGGTTTGAGGACATGATTACATCATGCCGCCCATTCCACCCATACCGCCCATGCCGCTCATATCAGGCATTCCAGCACCAGCAGGTTCTGGTTTGTCAGCAACAACTGCTTCAGTTGTTAAGAACATAGCCGCAACAGAAGCTGCGTTTTGAAGAGCAGAACGAGTAACTTTAGTTGGGTCAACGATACCAGCTTTGATCATGTTTACCCATTCGCCATTTGCAGCGTTAAAGCCTGTTCCAACTTCTTCACGCTTTAAGCGTTCAACGATAACAGATCCTTCAAGACCAGCATTGTGAGCGATTGTGCGTACAGGCTCTTCAATCGCACGTAATACGATGTTTACACCTGTTGCTTCGTCGCCTTCTGCTTGGATAGAAGCCACTTTGCTATATACATTAAGAAGGGCAACTCCACCACCGGATACGATACCTTCTTCTACTGCAGCGCGAGTAGAGTTCAAAGCATCTTCAATGCGAAGTTTGCGCTCTTTTAATTCAGTTTCAGTTGCAGCACCCACTTTAATGACTGCAACACCGCCAGCTAATTTAGCTAGACGCTCTTGTAATTTTTCACGATCAAATTCAGAAGTAGTTTCTTCTAACTGAGCACGAATTTGGTTTACACGAGCTGCGATTTCTGCAGTTTCACCAGCACCTTCAACGATTGTTGTATTTTCTTTTGTTACAACAACTTTAGAAGCACGACCTAGTGATGCAATAGTTGTAGACTTAAGTTCGCGACCTAACTCTTCAGTGATCACTTCACCGCCAGTTAAAACAGCGATGTCTTCTAGCATTGCTTTACGACGATCACCAAAGCCAGGAGCTTTAACAGCAACCGCATTGAAAGTTCCGCGAAGCTTATTTAATACTAATGTAGTTAATGCTTCACCTTCAACATCCTCAGCCACAATCAATAATGGTTTGCCTTGTTGAACAACTTGCTCAAGCACTGGTAAAATTTCTTGAATGCTAGAAATCTTTTTGTCAGTGATTAAAATATATGGATTTTCTAATACTGCTTCCATTTTGTCAGTATTCGTTACCATGTAAGCTGATGAATAACCACGATCGAATTGCATACCCTCTACAACGTCTAATTCAGTTGTGAAACCTTTAGATTCTTCGATTGTGATAACACCGTCGTTACCAACCCGCTCCATAGCTTCAGCGATTAATTGACCAACTTCTTCGTCAGCAGACGAGATAGCCGCAACTTGTGCGATTGAAGCTTTGCCTTCGATCGGCTTAGAGATAGCTTTTAATTCTTCAATTGCTGCAATAACAGCTTTTTCGATTCCTTTACGGATTCCCATTGGGTTTGCACCCGCTGTTACGTTTTTAAGACCTTCACGAATCATTGCTTGTGCAAGAACCGTTGCAGTTGTTGTACCGTCACCGGCAACATCGTTTGTTTTGCTTGCTACTTCTGCCACAAGCTTCGCACCCATGTTTTCAAATGCATCTTCTAATTCTATTTCTTTGGCAATGGTAACACCATCATTCGTAATAAGCGGTGAACCAAATTTTTTCTCAAGAACCACGTTGCGTCCTTTTGGTCCAAGCGTTACTTTTACTGCATTTGCAAGAGCATCCACCCCGCGAAGCATCGAGCGACGTGCATCTTCACTGAACTTAATTTCTTTTGCCATCGTAAAATAACCTCCTCTAAAATTTATGATTTTTTCTATTCGTTATTTCTCTGCTGAATGAATTATTCGGCCACTACAGCAAGAATGTCAGTTTCGCGCAAAATTAAATATTCAGTACCTTGGAATTTCACTTCTGTACCAGAGTATTTTGAGAAGATAATGCGATCGCCTACAGCAACTTCTACTGCTACGCGCTCACCGCTGTCAAGTACACGACCAGTACCAACTGCAATAACTTTTCCTTCTTGTGGCTTTTCTTTAGCATTGTCAGGTAGTACAATCCCGCTCGCCGTTTTTTCCTCTGACTCAACAAGTTCAATAACAATACGATCACCAATTGGCTTTAACAAAAGAAACAACCTCCTCAAATAATATGTAATTTATCAATTATTAGCACTCTCCTCTAACGAGTGCTAACACAATTAATATAATAAATAATTTATCAGTCTTTTGCAAGTGCCCTGCACAAATTTTTTTCCGACATCTCCTCAAATTCTCAACCTTATAAAGTATTTAACACAATTTCGTTTTTATTCAAATTTACAAAATTTACTTCGAATAATCTTGTTAATTTGAAACATAGGGTTGATTATTAGTAAAATGGGATTACATTGCAGTTTTCATTAAAAGGAGCAAAATATATTGAAAAAGGAATACTGGATCGTCTTAATTACATACATTACCATGCAGCTGTCTAGCTATATCGGGGTTCCCCTTACCGTCTACATCGGAACCTTGTTTGGAAAAACAATGGCTGAGATGAAGGTCTTAGCCATTCCCTTTTGGCTTGTCACAAGTTTTGCCATCACCCTTTTGATTATACTTTGGGTATTGCGGAATGATTCCGATACACGCTTTGAAAAGAATAAGGCTAGTATCACCTCATCGGTTGTTTGGGCTATATCCGGTGTTTTTTTAGCGCTATTTGCTCAATCGGTTGCCGCAAATATTGAAGCTATGATGGGAATTAAAACGGGGTCTGAAAATACGCAGCACATCATTGGGATTATCGATAGCTTCCCGATTGTCATTTTTATTAGCTCCATTGTTGGTCCAATTTTGGAAGAAATCGTGTTTAGAAAAATTATCTTTGGGGCTTTGCATCAACGATTTAATTTCTTTATTTCTGCACTCATCAGTTCTGTCATTTTCGCGTTAGCACACATGGAATTTGCACACGTTTTATTGTATTCAGCGATCGGGTTCACCTTTGCTTTTTTATATGTAAAAACAAAACGAATCATCGTCCCAATCATTGCTCATGTCTCCATGAACACTCTCGTCGTGATTATTCAATCCGTATATAGAGAAGACATTGAAAGAATGCTGCATCAGGTTGAAAAAATTCAAAGCTTTATCGGAGGATTTTTATGAGACAATCACCTTTGTTTTCGGGCATCGTTCATATTATTCTAGCATGCTTATTCACATATTTTGCTGTTGACAGTGTAAATACGGATGGTTGGGATATATTTGGGATCATCCTTGTTTTTCTGGCAACCTTTGATTTTGGATCTGGTATCAGATTAATTAGGTTGCATTATAAAATAAGAAAAATCATCAAAAAAAATGAGCCAAAATAGGCTCATCAGGCTGTCGAGAAACTCTCGACAGCCCATTATTTTGTTTAATCATCTTAATAATGAGAAAGAAAAAATTGAGCGAAGGTTCGCAGATTCAAAAGAACTGCATGGGCTTACGGTTGTAGTTTGCGGGGATTGAGGAGTGCGAGCTAGCAGGTATTACTTTCTGCCGCTTGCCAAAATATGAAAAAGATTGCTACATACTTGGCAAGGTTAGAAAAAGTGTGTGGCA
>CAURFY010000188.1:0-5521 GCA_963524115.1 uncultured Bacillus sp. | reverse complement strand
GGTCAGGCAATCTCCATTAAAAGCACCGGGTTTTTTAAGCAGTTCATTGATAATCGCACTAACCCCTCCGGCATTATGTACGTCTTCAATATGATATTCAGACGCTGGTGCAATTTTTGCCAAATGAGGTACGCGACTCGCAATTTCGTTGATACGTTCTAATGAATAATCAATTTCTGCCTCATGTGCCAATGCTAAAGTATGCAAAACAGTGTTAGTAGAACCACCCATGGCCATGTCCAAGGCAAATGCGTTATCAATTGCATCAATCGTTACGATATCACGAGGCTTAATATCCTTTTTAATGAGCTCCATCAATTGGGTAGCAGATTTTTTAACGAATTCTTTCCGCTCCTCAGCTACCGCTAAAATCGTACCATTACCAGGAAGAGCAAGCCCTAGCCCCTCTGCCAAACAGTTCATTGAGTTCGCGGTAAACATTCCTGAACAAGATCCACAGGTAGGACATGCTACTTCTTCAATTTCTTGTAATCTCGCTTCATCAATATTACCAGCTTGATAGGCTCCTACTCCTTCAAAAACAGATGTGAGATCAAGAGCATTACCGCTTGAATCTCTACCGGCCTTCATCGGTCCTCCACTGACAAAAATCGTCGGTATATTAACACGAAGGGCTGCCATCATCATCCCTGGAGTAATTTTGTCGCAGTTTGGTATACAAACCATTCCATCAAACCAGTGTGCTGAAACAACTGTTTCGACTGAATCAGCAATGATTTCACGACTCGGAAGTGAATAACGCATTCCAATATGCCCCATCGCAATTCCATCATCCACACCAATCGTGTTCATTTCGAATGGTACACCGCCAGCATCACGGATTGCTTGTTTAACAATTTTTCCGAACTCTTGTAAATGAACATGTCCCGGAACGATATCAATATATGAGTTTACGACACAGATAAATGGTTTGTTAAAATCCTCTTCTTTTACTCCCGCTGCTCGGAGCAAACTCCGATGTGGTGCTCGATCATACCCTTGTTTTATCATATTACTACGCATTTCAGCCAATTTAATTCCCTCCACTTTTTCCCTTTTTTTGTAAAGTTCAATATATCATTATTGTACCAATGTTTTTAGAATATTTATAGATTATTAAAAATTACTATATTATTCGCAACTTTCCAAGAAACTATTATTTCTTTTTAAAATTTAATGAAAGAATACAAATCACGCATAGGTCTGATTACATTTTGTTTCATCTTCGCAGATGCAGTCTTTGCATCATGTTGTTCCAATGCTGATATGATATCAGCATGCTCTTCTACAGACGTTAATGTCTCGGCGATTGGTTGCTTTAAAAATACGTACTTAAATCTCCTAATATGAATTTGCATTGATTCACTAAATGAAGCAATGTAAGGATTATCCGATACGTCTACAATTAGATTATGGAATTGTTCATCAATTTCCATGGCTTGATACGGTTGCCCAGATTCGATTGCTTTAGCAAATTGCCTATTTTGTTGTTTAAGTGTTTCAATCTGGTGGGGTAATATTACCTGTGCTGAGTATTCTGCTGCGAGAGCATAGAGTGCTGCTAGCGTTGGGTACATTTTTAAAATATCGTCTTTTTCTATGATTGTAACTCGTGTTTCTTTGCCCGGGTGCATCGTAACCAAACCCTGTACTTCCAACAGTTGTAAAGCTTCTCTAATAGGGGTTCTGCTAACACCTAAAGACTCCGCCAGCTCAGCATCGATTAATTTCTCACCCGGCTCAAGGGTTCCCTCAATAATCCACCTTTGTATTTGGGATAGTGCTCTTTCTTTTGCAGACAATCGAACCGGTGATGAAAAATTATGAGGTACTGGCATCTTAATCCTCCTTTCGTATTAATTGTTATATGCAATATATCGCAGATAATCATAAAATGCAATAGTTCTGAATCTTTAGAACCAACTTTATTCTTAAACTATTATGGCGCTTCACACCAATATCTACCTTGAAAATAAATGCAAAAAAATAAACCTAGAATTAAATCTAGGTTTATTTCAAAAAATTTATTCAGATCAAGAAATATCCTTTAATTCTTTAACTAATCTGAGAAAATCTGCTTTATTTCTTTGCTCCAATGATAAATCGATAGCTTTTTTAATTTGTTCTTTCCTAAAATCATGTAGGGACTTTTCGAGCACCATTTCAGCAATCAGCGCCGCTGGGACATTCATTTCATTACCTTGCTGCTCGGGAGTTTGTAAGTAGTAGTTTTTCATGAATTTTTGCATTTTAGGATCCATAAGAAATCAACTCCTTGTCCTTTTTTATATTATAATATAATTTTTTCAATTATTCCAACATTAAATACTGTGAAAATGAAAATAATTAAAATATTATTTTTAACTCGTTTGTTTTAAGCTAAAAAAGGCTTAAACTGTCGGCAATCCCCCACAACACTTTCAAGAACAAGCATATAATACCTTAGATTGTCCTAAGGGGGTGAATCTATGAGTTATGGTGGAAGCGGAGCTGCAGCTGGGTTTGCGTTAATTGTTGTTCTATTTATCCTCTTGATTATTGTTGGCACAAGATTCGGCTACTAATTGTTCTTATAAGACTAACGAGTGCCCTCGTTAGTCTTATTTTTTTATTTTCATTGCAAGAAAATAATTGAAATAAATCAAGGGAATATTCAAAGATCGCGTGAAACGACTTCGGAATAATCCCTTGTTATTTGGCTAAAATTGGCTCATCCAATATTATTATTATGAAGTTATTCTAGTACTTCGAGAAAGTGACTTAATATTCGTGCTGTAAGGCCCCAAATTACCTTGTCATCATACTTGTAAAAATACTCGTCCACATGGCGAGTTTGCCATTTATAGTTTTCTCCGCCGATAATCAGCTCATACGGAAAATCAGGTTCAGGGTTTGCTGCTAAATGAACCTTAAAAATTTCTGGTTTTACAACACGAAAATATTCTAATGGAACGGTAAAAATCTCTGCTACTTCAGATTCGTTTGGTACAATTTCATCAGGCGTATCAATCACACCCAAAAATGGATAAATAATATTACCAAACGCAGTTACCATGTAATCTAAAGGAACTATACTAGTTATACTATTTTGTTGTATCCCTAATTCTTCTGACGTTTCTCTCATGGCAGTGTGCTGCTCATTTCGATCTTCTGGGTCCACCTTTCCCCCAGGAAAACAAATTTCTCCAGGTTGCCGACGCATATTATAGGCTCTAACCTCAAAAAGAATATGAAGACCGTCGTCCTTTTCAATTAGAGGTAAGAGAACGGCAAATTTCGAAAACTTTGAGCTATCTAATATTGATGACTCACGATTTTGTAGCTTTAACAAAATTTGGTTTACATCCATCTGTTCTCCTCCGCATTGAAATATGCTTTTTCCCTATTATACTTCTATCTATATGGTCTATATGACAAATGTTATCGTTTCTTATATTATTATACAACTAATCAAGCTTTTCTTTTAATATTTCCTTTAGTGAAAAAATAGGAACCACTTTCACACTACAAATTTTTCTTCTTATGATCCCCTGCTTTACTAGGAAATGGTCCTTCATTACTATACCCGCTAGTTAATATGTCTCTATTGGTTGGACTTGAATCTTTCCCTGCACCTGGAGCAATATTTGCCATTGGCAACTGTTCTAACTCTTTTCCTCTTGGCATATTTTACACATCCTTTTTTTTATAAGGGGTGGTACCCCGATTATCAATTAACCTGTCCTAACTAAAACATGATTGGCATATACTTAAATGTAACTTTGTTAACAAAGGAGGAATAATCATGTTATCTATTTTTGAAAAAGCAATTGTCGGTATGACTTTATTAAGAATGGTATCGGGAAGCATCGAAATCATCGTTGCTTTACTAATCCTTAAGTCAAATAATATTGAAAAAGCACTCGTATTAAACAGCAGTTTAGCACTGGTCGGCCCCATCATTCTTATTCTCACCACTACTATTGGCTTATTTGGAATAGCTGAAAAGATTTCCTTCATCAAAATATTTTGGATTTTTGGCGGAGTAGCTCTAATTTTATATGGAGTTAGAAGCAATTGAATAATTTTTAGAATTGATTCTCTTGCTATCTATCCATTCGTTTCAGGAAAGTGAGCTAGATTAAGGCTATATGCTTCACCTGAAAGCCTCTGATTAGTTGACGCTTTAGGAACACCAGGTAGTTGGAACGTATTAATATCCACAATGTATTTCGGACGCCGTTTCGATTCTTTATATAACTTACCTACGTACTCACCAATCAATCCAATCGCTATTAACTGCAATCCTCCGATTAACCAAATTGAGGTAATCAGTGAAGTCCAGCCAGTCACGGTCGTCCCAAAAAATTTCAAAGCAAAAAAATAAACGCCAAACAGCAGACTGACAAAAAAGGAAATAAAACCAGAAAAAAGGACCAATCTTATTGGAGTAACTGAAAATGAGGTAATTCCGTCAAATGCGAATGCCATCATTTTTTTTAATGGATATTTTGATTCTCCTGCAAGGCGTTCTTTCCGGGAATAATAGACACAAGTTGAACGGAAACCAATCAGTGGCACAATCCCCCTCAAAAATAAATTAACCTCTTCAAATCTGGCTAGTTCCTCTAAAGCTCGTTTACTCATCAACCGATAATCTGCGTGATTATATACTAGATTAACCCCCATTTTACTCATTAACCGGTAAAATCCCTGAGCTGTATTTCGCTTAAAATAAGTGTCAGTCTCACGATTTTGACGAACCCCATACACAATTTCATTACCTTCTAGGAATTTGTCCAAGAAATCTCGAATGACATGAATGTCATCCTGCAGGTCAGCATCAATAGAAATAACACAATCGGATCGTTCTTTTGCAGTTAGCAACCCTGCCAACAAAGCATTCTGATGCCCGACATTCCGGGATAGCTTTAACCCTTTAATCCTTTCATTTTTTAATCCTTCTTTGTAAATAATCAACCAAGTTTGATCTTTACTTCCATCATCAATAAACAAAAGTTTACTTTTACTGGAAATAAGATGTTCCTGAATTAATTCATCCATGTATTGATTCAATTGAAAAATAGTCTCGGGGAGGACTTCCTCCTCGTTATAACAAGGTATGACAATCGTAAGTGCGGGTTCTATCATGTATATTTCCTCCAGATGATTACATCACCTTATATAAATATATTTTCCAAGCTGATGTTTTAGATATGAACACTTTTTCAAAAGTTAGGCCGTTTTCCTTAGCATTTTTAATTGGTATTCCCGAGAACAGATATTGACCTCCCATTTTTTAAAAGGTTCCAAATTCAACTTTATATTTTTTAACTGCTTCTTGGAGTGCTTTTTAAGCATAGAGGATTTTCCAAGCTCAGCTGTAAAAAAGTAACATCTACCACCCCACTTATCGAAATAGCGTCTAATCAGTTTATTTTTATCCAACTCTTTTTCAATAATTTTTCGAAACTCATGCTTGTATTTTAATGGATAAAAATTATTATAACTATCAAGTGTATAAAAACCGTTTTACTGAGCA
>CAURFY010000187.1:0-5530 GCA_963524115.1 uncultured Bacillus sp. | reverse complement strand
GCTTTAAAGACATTAAGATAAGTTCTAGTTTCATTTGAAAAAAATTCTTCAATCTGGCTTCCAATTTGGAAGCCAGATTTTTTTATGTTTAAGACATAATTTTACTTTCAGTGTACCTGCCAAATCATTCCATGAAATTGATGGTAAGGCCTGATTTTCCTGATTTTTATATTTGGAGAATGTCAGAAAATCCGTGACTATTGTCGTGTTTTGATGTTTTTAGTCGAATTCTTCGGTAAATCTATGTATAATAAGAACTTGTAACAAAAGAATCAAGTGGGAGATGATCAAGTATTATGGAATGGACATTAGCCATTTTATTTGGTGCAGCAGTCGTGCTGTTCATTTTGTCGTTTGTTAAAACGGCACAAGCATCAAAAGAAGCTGAAAAACAACTAGATCAGTTTTCCTTTTCGCTTATGGAAGAAGTAACAAAACTGCAAGAGAAGGTTCGGAACCTCGAGCTAGATGCTGAGATTACAGCCCAAGAAGTCGTGATTTCTACGGATCGACTCCTGACTCGGGAGGTACTCGATATGCATAGACGTGGGTACTCGATTGAAAGCATTGCTACAGAAAAACAGCTGACTCCGGATGAAATAGAGAAATTACTTTCACCTTACATCAAACCAAAGGTTGAAAGGACTGAAAAAAGCGATGACATCTAAATCAATCCGCACCTTTGCCACAGGACTTTTGGTTGCGACCAGTATATTTGGTGTAGTATATTTCTCTGGACCTAACGAAACAAAAACAGCAGAAAAGATATCAGAAAAAGAGATGAAAAGTGTTTTAACTTCTGCAGGCTATGTTATTCATACAAAAGATGAATGGAATAAACAGCTTTCTGCAGTTAAGGACGCTAAAAAGAAGGCTGCTAAAGCTGGAAGTAAAGATAACAAACAAACACAAACAGACCCAGCACCAACCGAAAAAGTTGTTAATCGTATTATGCTGACCGTTTCAGACGGTATGACCAGTATTGATGTTGGTAATGCTCTCGTTCAAGGGCACATCATTGAGATTAGTGCATTCGATTTCACTAAGTTAGTTGAATCAAAGGGCGTAGAGAATAAGTTACAACTAGGTACGTATGAAGTCCAAAGTGGAATGACAACTGACGAAATTATCGCGGCCATATTTAAATAAACACGATGGTCCTTTAGCGAATTAATTTATCATCCCTTAACCCATAAAAAATGCAGCCCATAGCAGGCTGCATTTTTTCATTTGCGTCATTTAATATAGAAGGAAATTAAAAACTTTGTACTTTTTCCCAAGAAATTTTGAAAGCAAATTTCCATACGAAGAAAACCACAGCAACCATCAACAGAAGGTACACTAATAATCCCCACGATACCAAAGTACTAACAAAGTGAATACCTGCAAAAGCTGGGAGGAGAAAGAAGAGCAGGAAAATCTTCCATGACTCACCTTGCTGCATTCCTTCAAAAGATTCTGAGAATGGTAATGATTTTTTCATAAGCAAAAAACAAAGCACTGCATATAAACAGGCATTAACAAAAGCAACTAGTAGGTCAGGGATAATTTTCACTCCAAAAATCCCAATAAATATTAAACTAAGCAACAGATAAAGCGGGAAAAAAAGCTTCACTATAAAGGCTTTCATCGTTCCACTAAAAATTGGTTTCAAATCTTTGGTAGGTGCTGCTTTATAAATCCAAGCGCCTTTATAAGTACCAGAAAATTTTAGCATCATCACCACAGTCGGAATGATGAGTAAACTAAAATAAATATTTAAATATGATTTACCCGAAGAAATAGTTTCAAAGGAATCGCTAGTTATATTATTCATGATCATTATAAAAGGAATGATTAATGAAAAGCCTAATGAAGGATAAACCTTTAGTTTAAAATCACGTTCATTTTTCATCATTAAGCTAGCAAAGCGGAAAAACGCCCGCTCCTCTTTCGTAGGGCAAATTCTATTTAATAGCCATTCTCCTAGTTTGGTCCGCCTTTTGACTTTCCCCTTTCCATGAGTGGCCAGCTTTACTAAATTTCTTTCAAATGTTGGCACCGAGCGAAGGTATGCGGCGAAGGAAATGAGTGGAACAACTATTCCACATATCGATAACAGCGCATAAAAAAAGCTGAAGTGGCCATTCATCACGAGATCAACGCTAGCTCCATACCACATTGGGAAAATAAATACTTGCCACCATTTCTGTTCCAATACAATATTTACGTCAACTAACTCGAACGATCGCACAAGTAGCTGATAACCAATCATCATCGCAAGTGAAAGGCCGATTTGCACATAATTAATGATGTCCTTCAGCTTTTCACCGTCAAAGTATTTTAAAATAATCATATAAAGTAAAGCAGTAAATACAAGCACAAATATGTTAATCATGACAACAGAAGCCAAAGAAATAAGGAAAAAGAGAACGCCATTATGGAACAATCCAACGATCAACGGAATTCCGATAATTGACATTGATAGGAAAAATAGGTAAATACACACATGAATCATTTTTGCCGTACTAATCGTTTTTTTATCAATCGGTTTTGGATGAAGTATATTTCGATCACGAATATCTAGTAGCACCGAAGAAAAGTCCGAAATCATCGATGTTAACACTAGAAACATTAGAATTCCAAAAACAAGACTCATTTGAAAGAAGTAATTGTCCCCCATTATCATTAATGGAATGGTGAATAAGCCAAAAAACACATAAATCCAAAGTGATTTTAAATATTGATTCCCGTTTGTCCCATCTTTTCTCTTCTTCTTTGCTTGCTGACTAAAAATGGTCGGTACCCGTCGTTGATCCATCAGCAGTTTAATTTGTAAGATTTTCCTCATTAATATGTAATTAACACCAAAACGCTCAAAAACAACTTTAAACCGATCTAACAGTTTTAGTGTGGTGAAGTCCTTCATCACTACACCTCTTCCACTACTGAAACAAATTGTTTACCAATATCCTTGTGTGCGCTAAAGCCCGTCAGTTGGTTAAAGATCTCCTCCAAGGACCCTTGATGGTTTTGTAATTTTAATTCAGAAAAAGTACCGTCGGCAGCAATTTTCCCATCATTAAGCAAAATAATTCGGCTACTGATTTTTTCGACCACGTCCATAATATGTGAGGAGTAGAAGATTGTTTTCCCATTTGCAGCCAAAGTTGCTAAAATCTCTTTAAAAATCATCACGCTGTTGGCATCCAAACCATTGATTGGCTCATCGAAAAATAACAGCTCTGGATTATGTAATAAACTGGAGATGATTAATAGCTTTTGCCGCATCCCCTTGGAGTAAGAGGCAATTCTAGAATGATACACTTCTCCCACTCCAAACAATTCCATGAGTCTTTTTGCCTTGTAGTCAACAAGTTCAAACTCCAATCCGTACAATTCACCGATAAAGGTTAAATACTCATGCGCAGTCAGATTATCATAAACCTCTGCCATCTCGGGAACATAACCAATCTTCTTTTTGTACTCGATATCTCCAGTAGAAATATCCTTCCCAAAAATTTTCACTTCACCAGAATACCCTTCTTCAATCCCCAGCATGATTTTTACCGTCGTACTTTTCCCAGCCCCATTCGGACCGATGTAGCCAATAATTTGCCCACGATCGACCTGAAATGAAACTCCATTAAGGACATCTTTATTACCATAACTTTTCTTTAAATCCTTTATTGATAAAATTTCTTCCCCAATACTCATCAGCTTCATCTCCACCAATTGCTTAATATACAAATATTTTAGCATTAAACTAATGGCACCTCATCCATTATTTGTTAATTTTCTAAGGACGATGAAAATATTATCGAGAAATTTGACAGTTACTATCATTTGGTGTTTAATATCATTTTACAGTCTGTTTCAGAATATCCTTTCAAACTTCACCATATCATTATCCTATTGAGGATTTTTTTAGAAGGTGAGGGTGAGAGGCTACACCCCAAAAAAGGTGAATTGGGAGATGAACAAATTGAGTTTAGATGTTTGCCAACATTTGAGTTTACGTGAGCGGAAAAAGGCCAAAACGAGGGCTGCTATCCAGCAGCATGCTCTGCGACTATTTCAGGAGCATGGATACAGTGCTACGAGTGTGGAACAGATTGCGGATGCGGCAGAAATCTCACCGAGCACCTTTTTTCGTTATTTTCCAACTAAAGAGGATGTTGTTCTTAACGATGAATTTGACGTACTTTTCATCAAGGCGTTTAATTCCGAGCCTGCTGATATCAGCCCGATTAAGGCAATGCGCAACTCGATAAAAGTCGTTTACGCCAATATGTCTCCTGCTGAAAGAACTTCCGAGCAGGAGCGATCCAAATTGATATTTTCAGTTCCGGAACTGACGTCTGCCTACATGAACAACCTAGCTGATTTGTTCCGAATGATTAGTGTCGTGGTCGCGAGACGCGTTAATCGTGACCCGGGCACATTAGCAGTTCGAACGTTTGCTGGAGCTTTGATGGGTGTTGCCCTTTCCGTAATCTTTACACAGACAGAAAAACCGGATCAGGATACTTTCACCTTAATGGATGAAGCCTTCAGCTTCTTGGAGGACGGACTCCCATTGTGAGGTTATCCATCCATCAATGAAATCAATGACTAAGAATGAATGGAGATGTACGAATGTCAAATAAAGAACTTAATGAGGTACCTTTTTCGCTAAAAGCAATTATTGGTCCATTAATGGCCGTGATTGTCGGAATGATTATGGTTATTCTCGACAGTACCATTATGAATGTAGCTTTACCAGGTTTGATAAAAGATTTTGATAGTTCGGTCTCGACGATGCAGTGGGCAATAACAGGATATACGCTGGCCCTATCTGCCGTTATTCCGTTAGCAGGTTGGATGACGGACCGCTTTGGTGCGAAAAGAATTTTTCTGACTACGATTATATTATTTACGCTTGGATCGCTGTTATGTTCCATTGCCCAATCACCAGTTCAATTAATTATTTTCCGTGTTATTCAAGGTCTTGGTGGCGGAATGGTTGCTCCGATTGGAATGGCGATTGTTTTCCGCATTGCCCCTCCCGGAAAGGTTGGCTCTATTATGGGAATGTTAGGCATTCCGATGCTTCTAGCCCCTGCCCTTGGTCCAGTAATATCTGGATATTTGATCGAATACGTTTCATGGCATTGGATTTTCCTTATTAATTTACCGATTGGGATCCTTGCTGTTTTCATTGGAATGCGCTTCTTGCCAAAATTCGATCGAAAAACTGTGCCGTCCCTTGATATTTTGGGAATCATCCTCGCTCCGATTGCATTTTCAATGCTTGCTTTCGGAATCAGTGAGGGCGGAAAAAGCTGGTCATCTACTGAAACATTGACTGGACTTATTGTTGGGGGCGTAGCACTACTATTATTTATTATTGTAGAACTACGTCACAAACAACCTTTGCTTGAACTAAAAGTGTTTGGTTCAGGAGATTTTACTCGTGGTATCCTGATCGCTTGGATTTCCCAAATTGCCTTATTTGGAGCTATTCTGCTTGTACCTTTGTACTTACAGACTGTTAAAGGATATGGTTCTG
>CAURFY010000186.1:0-5566 GCA_963524115.1 uncultured Bacillus sp. | reverse complement strand
TCCAAATCACTAAAGCAGCGTTATTGTTGATTGGGTCATTTATTCTAACTTTTATTGTGTTTGCTAAGTTCGACTTCAATGTAATGACCATGTTTGAGCATGTTAAATCAGCAACACCATTTGGAGCGGATTACTTAAATCCAGGAAACAAATACAAAGATGGTCTGGATATGATTTCCTTTAATATGTCACTCGTTTTGGGAGCAGCAGGTTTGCCTCACCTCCTAGTTCGCTTTTTTACTGTAAAGGATGCGGCAACGGCACGAAAATCTGTAGTTTACTCCACTTGGTTTATCGGTTTGTTTTTCATAATGACGATATTCCTAGGCTTTGGTGCAGCAGCTTTCGTTGGCGTAAAGGACATTGTTGCCGCCAACGCAGCTGGAAATATGGCCGCACCGCTTCTTGCTAAAACATTAGGTGGAGATATTTTAGTAGCATTCGTATCTGCTGTGGCATTCGCTACTATTCTTGCGGTCGTTTCCGGTCTAGTTCTTACATCGGCGTCGGCATTTGCCCATGATATTTATGGACAAATCATCAAAGGTGGGAAGGTATCAGAAAAGCAGCAAGTATTTGTAGCTCGAATCGCCTCCATTTTGGTAGCCGTAATATCGATTTTGTTCGCTTTATTTGCCCAAAAGTTAAATGTAGCATTTTTATCAGTTCTTGCTCTTGGGATTGCTGCGAGTGCAAACCTACCTGTTATCCTATGCACGATCTATTGGAAGCGCTTTAATTCCTTAGGAGCCATTATGGGGATGCTATTTGGTTTAATTAGTTCAGTGTTGCTTGTTATGTTAAGTCCTAATGTTTGGAGTCCAATCCCCGGTGCGGCAATTTTTACGGGTGACCCCCTTTTCCATATGTTAAATCCAACTATTATTACTGTACCTTTGGGATTCATGGGTGCAATTTTTGGAACCTTGCTATCTAAAGAAATAAACAAAAAGAGTTTTGCAGAAGTTTTATTTAAATCGAATACAGGCTATGGGATTAGTTCGGCAAAAGATCATTAATACTTGCTTAATTTTTTGATATTTTACTACTATATCAACATTGAATATAGTAGTGAAATTTTTAGATTTACCAATTCTTTAACTTGGAGTGATCTATTTGAAAACGACTTTGTCAGAACAAAACATTCATCGAAAATATAATAAACAGATCTTTGAGATGCTAGAAAAAGAACCTTTTGCCCAATTCCTCGGTATAAAATTAATAGAGGTGGGAGAGGGTACTGCTACTGCAGAATTAGTAGTAAAAGACCATATGTTAAATTCACATGGGACGGTTCATGGTGCAATTATTTTTTCAATTGCTGATTATGTGTTTGCTGCAGCCAGCAATTCGTACGGAAAGACCGCTGTCGGACTTTCAACCAATGTCAATTTTATGGCACCTGGAAAAGACGGAGCATGTTTAAAAGCAATTGCTGTTGAAGAGAAACGGAATAATCGTACAGCATGGTATAAGATTCGCGTTGAAAGCAATGGAGAACTGCTAGCCACAATGGAGGCGCTTGCTTTCCGCAAGAACAGGTATTTTGTTCCGATGGAAGAGACAGTTAAAATTGACTGATCGTTAGTATTTTATTATTGGTTGTGTTAAAGCTCAATCTTGATTTTTTGCACAATGTTGATTGGAGTGGAAGGCGCGAGACTCCCGCTGCTCCCGCGGAAAGCGAAGCGACTGGAACGGAAATCAACATTCTAGATTAAAAGAGCCTTATCATTTAATGAGAAATATAAATTAACAAAATTTTCAACCAACCATTGCGTGAATTCCATATTATGCTATAATAGGGACTGAATTTCATTATCAACCTATTTATTAACATATCACTAGGGGATCCCTTGATAAGGGCTGAGAATAAAGTAGTTACTTTTAAACCCTCAAAACCTGAACAGGTTCGTACCTGCGTAGGGAAGTGGCGCATTGTAATTTTGTGCTGGTTTATTCGACGTGCAAACTTTCAAACCACTTTCCTTTGTAGGAGAGTGGTTTTTATTTTGTAAAAATTTTTTTTTGTATTTTTAACGAAGGAAGGAGGGGGAGGTATAAATGAAATTGATCGCCATAACAGATGATCAACATTCTGTGGAAGAATTAGCTGCTAGCATTATTCAAATCAAAGACTTGATTGATTACATACACATTCGCGAAAAAAGAAAAACTGCCAGTGAAATAGTTGCACTACTTCAGCTTTTAAAAGCAGGAGATGTTAGCAAGGAAAAAATCGTGATCAATGATCGCCTGGATATCGCGCTACTTAACGATATTCCCAATGTTCATCTGCCTGGTCACGGACTTCAGACAACAATTGTGAAAAAATGTTATCCACTATTGAGAGTGGGGCGTTCGGTCCATTCCTTGGAGGAGGCAAAACAAGCAGAAAGAGCTGGGGCAGATTACGTTCTGTATGGTCATTGCTATGAAACGAATTGTAAGCAAGGTAAAACACCAAATGGCCTCGGGTTGCTTTCAAAAATCGCTGGCGAATTACAAATTCCTGTGTACGCAATTGGCGGAATTATTCCTAATCGGGTCGATTCGGTAAGAAACACTGGTGCAGACGGAATAGCTGTTATGTCAGGAATCTTTGCTTCAAGAGAGCCTGAGGCAACTGTGCAAAACTTTTTTGGAAAATGTAAGGAGGAAAAATAATGTCAAATAAATATGATGTAGCTGTGATAGGTGGAGGTATTATTGGTTCGTCGATAACCTATCATTTAGCCAAAGAAAACATGAAGGTGGCTTTATTTGAAGCACAGCAAATAGGTGGCAAAGCGTCCGGAGCAGCAGCGGGCATGCTGGGTGCCCATTCAGAATGTGATGATATGGAGATCTTTTATCCGTTTGCCCGGAGCAGTCAAAAGGCTTACGCTCAGCTACAAACTGAAATACTCGAGCTCACTGGTATTGATTTCGAAATGAAGTCGGGTGGTATTTTTAAGTTAGCCTACTCAAATTCAGAAAAAGAAGAGCTCCGATCAGCGCTTGCTCTCCCCACGGTTGAATGGTTCGATGGACACGAAGTTGAAACTCGTGTACCTGGCGTAAATCAAAACATTATGGGAGCGGCATATATTAAAGACGATGTTAACGTCTTACCGACCTCCGTATCTCGCGGTTTAAGCAAGGGGGCACAAATTCTTGGTGCTTCAATCTATGAATATACAATTGTTCTAGATATTCAAAAAAATGGGGATCGTTACTTGGTAAAAACGACAAGAGGATCGTTCGAAGCCAATTATGTTGTAGTGGCAAATGGCGTTTGGAGTAGTGAATTGTTTAATCGCCTTGGCTTGAACCACCAGCTTTATCCAATCAAAGGAGAGATTCTTTCGGTGACTAGTGACAAGGTTTCTTTGAAACACACGATTTTTCATAATGGCAGTTACGTGATGCCTAGAAAAAATGGCGAACTCATTATTGGCGCAACGATGATCACCAACGACTGGAATGAAAAACCGACACTTGGAGGGATGGAAAAACTAATAGAAAAAGCCAAGTTGATGTTCCCGACAGTTACTAACATGAAAATAAATAACTTTTGGGCTGGGCTTCGTCCGCAAACCTTTGATCAAAAGCCCTTTATCGGTAAACATCCTGAACAAGATCGAATCTTATTTGCAACGGGGCATTCTCGGAATGGAATCCTGCTCGCTCCTGCAACTGGGGAAATGATTCGTGACCTGATTCTTGAGAAAAAAGTGAATAAAGACTGGGAAGAAGCCTTCAAAATTAATCGAAAAAAAGCAGTGTTAGTTTAAAGGGGAAATGAAATGATTAAGACCGTACAATTAAATGGAAAAATGGTCCAACTGCCTGAAGAAGTGAGCTCGGTCCAAGATTTATTAGCATTCTATCATTTGGAAAACCGAATTGTTGTGGTCGAGTTAAACCAAGAAATCTCCGAAAAGGAACATTATCAATCAACTCTATTATCGGATCGAGATTCAATCGAAATCATTCATTTTGTAGGAGGAGGATGACCTATGTTAAAAATAGGAAATCAAACATTTAAGTCAAGATTATTACTTGGAACTGGGAAATATCCATCATTTGAAACTCAGAAGAGTGCTGTTGAGGTATCGAACGCAGAAATATTAACGTTTGCCGTCAGAAGAATGAATATTTTTGAAGAATCCCAGCCTAATTTTCTCGAACAATTGAATTTAACAAAATACAAATTACTTCCCAATACTGCAGGTGCAAAAACAGCGGAAGAAGCGGTAAGAATCGCCAAGCTCGCAAAAGCCTCTGGTTTATGTGACATGATTAAGGTTGAAGTGATTGGCTGTGATCAATCACTCCTACCAGACCCAGTTGAAACTCTAAAAGCATCAGAAATGCTGTTGGCTGAAGGGTTTATTGTCCTCCCTTATACGTCAGATGATGTCGTGTTAGCAAGACGACTTCAAGAGCTTGGGGTACATGCGATTATGCCAGGTGCTTCACCAATCGGCTCAGGAAGAGGTATTGTAAATCCGTTAAATCTTAAATTTATTATTGAACAAGCTACGGTCCCCGTTATTGTCGATGCTGGAATTGGTTCACCAAAAGATGCTGCGTTTGCTATGGAGCTTGGGGCTGATGGCGTTTTGCTTAATACGGCTGTTTCCGGAGCAAAAGACCCAGTGAAAATGGCGTTAGCGATGAAGATGGCGATAGAATCAGGAAGACTTGGTTTTGAGGCTGGTAGAATCTCTGAAAAGGAATATGCCGTTGCCAGCAGTCCGCTAGCCGGGATGGTGACATCTTGAGGGACCGATACAAAAAGCAGGAATTATTTTTAGGAAGTGTTGGGCAATCTCAATTGCGGAATGCTCATGTCATCATAATGGGCGCGGGAGCTCTGGGCTCAACTAGTGCAGAAATGCTTGCTAGAGCAGGTATTGGTAAAATCACCATCGTTGACAGAGATTATGTTGAAGCAAGCAACTTGCAAAGGCAGCAATTGTATACAGAGGCTGATGCAAAAAATAAAATGCCGAAAGCCATTGCCGCTAAATATCGCCTTGAGCAAATCAATAGTGAAATTACCATCAATGGTTTAGTCGCCGACATTAACGTACAAAATATTGAAGAATAAATAAGTAACAAGTCGATGATTGTGGATGCAACTGATAACTTTGAAACTAGAATGCTCATTAACGATGCTGCCGTAAAGCTTGGGATTCCCTTTATATTCGGGGCGTGTGTAGGTAGCTATGGATTAACATTCCCAATTATTCCAGGCAAAACACCTTGTCTTCATTGCCTGTTGAATCATTTGCCAAAACATGGAATGACTTGTGATACTTTAGGTGTCATAAATCCAATCGTCCAACTTGTAACGTCCTATCAAGTGACTCGGGTTATGCAGTATTTAACGGGACATGAGTTGACGCCTATCCTACAATCTTTTGATATTTGGAAAGATGAAAGTGCCAGAATTAACGTGGGAAAATTAAAAAATGAACATTGCCCAACCTGTGGTGAGGATGCCGTTTTTCCATATTTATCGCTAGAAAATCAGACGAAAACCGATGTGTTATGTGGTCGAGATGCAATTCAAATT
>CAURFY010000185.1:0-5575 GCA_963524115.1 uncultured Bacillus sp. | reverse complement strand
CCATGATAGAATCCAACACCAATACAGTTGTAGCTACTATTCAAAATATTGGCTCGGTGTCCCGATGAATTCATCCATGAATTCATCACCTCTTGCGGAGTTGTCTGTCCTTTAGCAATGTTTTCCCCTGCACTTGAATAGGATATCCCAAATGTTTTCATCATATCAAATGGGGACCCATAGTTTGGACTAGTATGGGAAAAATAATTTGAGTTAATCATATTTTGGGCTTTTTTCTCCGCAACACTCTTTAAATCCGCGCGATGAGTAAGTGGTTTTAAACCATTCTTAGCTCTTTCTGAGTTTACTAATTGCGCTACCTGATCTTCAAACCCACTTGGACTAGCTGCAGAAGATTTCAAACGAATAACTTCACCCACATGCATATTCATGGGATCAACGCTTGGATTTAAAGTCATTAATTGTTTGTAATCTAAACCATATCGCTGTGCGATGAACCAAAAAGAATCTCCAGATGATACTTTATAAAATTCAAATGGTGGCTCTTTAAACATTTGAATGGCAGCCTGTGAAAAAATAGGCATAGACATAAACATCACGAATACAGACAGAACAATTTTCTTAATCATTTCACAACCTCCGATTACAAGAAAATATTTTTCAACTCCTACCTCTTCATTATTTTCAACTAGTCATACCTTTAGTCTGGATATTTGCACCTGTTAATCCATAAAAAAAGGAATGGATGTACTTTATCCATTCCCACTACTAGTATTTTTAAAATCTCATTTCAACTTATTTATTAATGGATTGATACGTTTTCTTCATAATATAGTAAGAAGCCTTTAATCTTTCATGGTAATTTGGCTGCTCCCACTGTTTCCATTGGAACAGGAACGTGCCCGCTTCGTTTAATTGACCATTAATGACATCTGGGAAAGAAGCTACCATTTGATCATTTTCGGTTGCTAGTACTGACATTCTTAACCCTTCAGATTTTTGCTCACCTTCAATACCATTTTTCCAAATATCACTCATAATCAACCTCTGACTTGGATCCTTCACGTTAAGAAGCTGCCACGGAATTCTAAGTTCGAGGACCTTTTTGTCCTTACTTAAACTGACATCTGTTAGGGATTGATATTTTTTCGATAAAGGATTGCCATTTCCAAATAATAATTTTCCTGTCTCGTAAGATTGAAAAGGGATATGGATTCCTTTTTCAGGTACATCCAATTTTTTATTTAATGCCAAACGAATCGGATGAAATACCCCATTGTTCTTTTGATTCGCATTAGTATCCTCTGGAATCATATGAAGTTGATGTCCGTATTGATAATAAAAAGGATCATAATAGCTGTCAACCATGATATTGGAGCTTGATTCTCCTGCCAAATTCACGATAAAATCGACCCCGTAGTTCGTATTTACCGTTTGGTTATCCTTAAGTGGAATTTTCTGCTGACCTTGATCAGCAATCGTATCCAATAGCAGATAGGAAGAATTCTTATTCCAATCGATTGCTTTACGGTAATCTAACCTGACATAAAGACAACCTTCATCTGAATGGACAAAAACCTTTGATACCAAACCCTTTTGATTAGAATAAATAGGCTTTATTCCGTTTGTCGACCATTCCCCGGTGTTGCCATCCACAACAATAGATTGTCCAAGTTTCCCTGGATCAAAGCTGAGTAAGCCGAAATGTTGCTCATTTGTTTGTAAATTGGACCAGTATGGACGACGATTAGGATCATCATATTCCATCGTGTTCCAAGTCCGTTTAAACCACTCATCCTGCCAGGAAAAGACCATTCCCCCCGCATATCCCTCGGATACAATCGATTTAAATAATCGTTGGTCAATCAAGCCTTGATCTTCCTCAGAGTGAAAACCTTGATCCATTCCTTGAACGTTCTTATGTGTTAAACCACGTGATGCTGGGACCCCAAATTCAGCTACAAGAACAGGCAAATGATGGGCCTGAATGAGCTCATTTAAATAACCCGCATAGTTATTCTTCTTTCCTTCATTATCCCTGTAGCTTACATATTTTTCGTCCAAATTAAGGACATCAGGATAGTATGGATAGATATGGTAAGATGCAAATAAGCCTGCTTGAAACCGATTATTTTTGAGGATATGATTAGGATTAACCGAGACTAAATCCTCACTTGCAAGAGGCTCTGCGGGATGATTAAGTAAGTCAGTTGTTACCCAGTTTGTAAAACTAATCGAGTGCTGCCATTTATAGGTGTCTGACTCATATTCCGTTACATAATCCAGCATACCAGCAAGCCACGCTTCAAATGGGGTCGCATCTTTTGTATTAAAATAAGTGCCACTATACTCTGATTTATCTGGATTTTTCTCATTGGTATGCAAAACAGCTTCTGGATCCCACTCAATTCCAGCGATCATTCCTAGTACATAATGAGAAATATCGTATGAATACTTGCCAGATGCATGGCCTTTATCAACAGGGATCGTGGCGTTTCCATGGATTACATCAATGATTTTTCTCATTTCCTGCTGGAAATCTGCCGTTGTTTCCGATGAATAGGCATTTTGTGTAGAAACCAGCTTTTCTTCATTTACCCATGCACCATGAAGTAAATATAATGGTTTTTTAGCGGTCTGATTATATTCATAAAACGCCTGGTAAAAGGCTGGGGGTTGAAGGGTATACACCCTGATCGTATTGGCATTCATCTCCCCGATTGCTTGGAACCATCGTAAATATTCTGACTTAGAGATAGCGGTTTCCCCCGGAAAGTAGCCAGGTTTGGCGATTCCGATATTAACCCCTTTTATTAATAAATCCTCCCACTTTCCATTCTTTAAAATTTGAATATATTTATCGGAAGTTTTGCTATTGGTGAAAATTCCGTTCTCTTCCTTTGTTTCTACTAATTCCTTTTGCACTAATTGAGGTTGAAGTCCGGTTTTTAGGATTTGTTTCATAACTGGTACATAAGCCTGCCAGTAAAATGAGGACTTGTTCGTTAGATTTTTTTTCCAAAAGGATAGGAACTCCGATTGGTAAATTGCTGGTACTTCTGGTTCATCTGCATAATCTCCAGCAAAATAGTAGGATGAATATTTTCTATTTTGATGGGAAATTACGGCTGGAAAATGATCAGGAATCCCATAATGATCTAGCTTTTTCTTACCTGTTACCTTTACAGGTAATTTATATGTCGCTAGAACCTCTTTGGGGTTTCTCGCTTCAATGATATCAAACCAATATTGATAGGGGACATTTCGATCAACATCAAACTGTTTTTTTCCTTTTTTCGTTAAGTTAAATAATGCACCATTGTTCGAAAGGTCTTTCCTATCCAACACGACAATGAAGTCATTTCTGCCAACAAGGACGATTCCTTCGTTTGAAAAATTCCATTTCCCAGTTTGTTTTTCGTAATTTTCTTTCACCCAGTCAGGGACCTCCGCGCCGCCTAAATCTGAAAAGTATCTTCCAATCCAACCACTCCAATTAATATTAAGGAGGTTTGATACTTTATCTTTCACATCTTCGTTTGTTGGACTGGCAAAGGTATTAAACTCAGCAATTAATGTTTTCCCACCTTTTAAGAGTGCTTTATCCAACTGATCGACTTCATTATTGCTCAGTCCACCATAAATCTTTTCTGATCGTTTACCACTTTGATTTTTGTTATTAAACTCTTCCTTGTAGACTCCGTATTGATCAGTTAAATAGATCAACTTATACGGTTCTAAGTTTGCAGGGAGCCCTTCTTTTTTTACAGTTTTGTTTTTATCAAGTTTAAATCCAACATAATCTTTGGAAGCTGAATAAGCCTGATTATTTTTATTAGTTAGTTTTTCATTATTAAGAAGCCACACGAATCCTTTATGTTCACGATAGGATTGATTTGGAACTGTTTTATCCACAATTAACACATTCAATGGTTTGGACTCTTTTAAAAACCAGATCCAAAAAGGACTAGTAACCATTAATAAAAATACTAGCAAATAGACGTATAGAATGGTCTGACCCTTTGTAAGAAATTTTTTCATTGGGATACACCTTTTCGTTTCATTTCTCCCCAGCTTCGGTCACCCGTTAACATCTGCCAAATCCCTTCTACTCTCCATAAAACAGTTAGGGGGCGATACCAGATTGTTTCCGTTAAAGAATATAAAAACAAGGTGATTATTTGGGATATTTTTGGATATTTACGTAAACTCCATTCCTCTAGCAGGACAGCTGTCATCGAGAATAATGAACCATATATGCAGGATAATAAGAAAATCAATATAGCGAATTCAACATATACCCCTCCGGTAAATAGGCTAACAATTATGTATATATATCCTGATAATTCGACAACTGGACCAAAAAACTCAATAATCCAAAAGTACGGAAAGGATATAAGTCCAATCGCACCATATTTTGGATTGAAGGTTAGCTTGCGATGAGTCCATAAACTTTCAAGCAAACCCCGGTGCCAACGCCGTCGTTGCCGTCGTAAATACTTCATCGCTTCGGGGACTTCTGTCCAACAAACAGGATCGGGGATATAGACAATTCTCTTCTTCTCTCCTCTTTCCTTTAATAAGCGGTGGACCCGAACAATTAACTCCATATCTTCTCCAACTGTGTTTGGATTATAACCCCCTGCTTGAATGACCCAGTTTTTTGAAAATACCCCAAAGGCACCGGAAATAATTAATAGCAGATTATGCTTACTTAACCCAATTCTTCCCATTAAGAATGCCCTTAAGTATTCAATGATTTGCATAATCACAAGAGGATTATTCGATAATCCAATTCTGACCATATGTCCACTCTGGATATCACATCCATTCGCAATCCGGATACTCCCTCCTGAAGCAACCACATCTTCATTTGAATCCATGATAGGCTTCATGACCTTAAGAAAAGCATCTCTTTCAAGAATTGAATCTCCATCTAGTGAACAAAAGTAAGGGTAGTGTGAAAAATTCAAACCAACATTTAGGGCATCTGCCTTTCCACCATTTGCTTTGTCGATAAGGAATAGGTCGGGAAGAATGGTTGACTGATAAATCTTTTTTATTGGCTCAGTATCAATTTGTTTTCGAACCACTTTTTCTATTTCAATCATTTCATAATGCTCGATTACTTTTTGCAATGTTTTATCAGTGGAACCATCGTTGATGACGATGATTTCATACCTTGGATAATTGATACTGAGTAAGGAGCGAATACTTTGAACTATACCAGGTTCTTCGTTGAAAGCTGGTACTAGGATTGACAAAGGTTTCACATTAATGTCATTCATATATTCCTGGTATGGTTGATTACGATTCAATTTGTACTCTTTACGCAATTGCAGCATCGAGATAAAAAAGATAATTGAATAAAAACAGATAACAAGCGCCATATAAATGATTATAAAATAGGCAAAATACAATCTAAAACCATGTAAAAAGAGTGTTCCCATCACTTATACAGCTCCTTTATTCATCCATTCCCACGCCATATCTCTAGCAAAGGAATCCACTGATGTGTCATGAATTCCTTGTAAGATTTCTTTTCCATTAGGGAACATCATAATTGATTGTCCAGCTTGAAATCTAACCCACCAATTACGGTCGGAAAGCAACC
>CAURFY010000184.1:0-5583 GCA_963524115.1 uncultured Bacillus sp. | reverse complement strand
ACCTTCTAAGAGATAAGCTGTATGCGAGTTACTCTTATCCCAACTTTTCACTTGTATCACTTTGTATTTACTTCCTTTTACGTGGTCAGCAATACTTTCTCCAGTTGCAAACGCTTGTGCAGATCTTTTGACAGTAACAATGGAACCTACCCCTATTCCCGATTTAACAGGCTGTGGAGTTTGTTGTGGAACTTGTTGCAACGTACCATTATATTCCGCGGATACGTTCGCTACGTGTTGGCTCCAATTAATCCCGTGAGAAGCTAGATAACCAATTGGATCCGAGTGGTTCGTACCGCCTAGATTTTTACTAACCCAATCGTGCGAAACTAGCGTAACTCCATCCTTTACACCGAGATTACGCTGTTTCAATACATATGCCGTTAGCCAAATATAACGTTTATATGATTCTTGGAATTTAGCAGGGTCTTTAGTTTCACATAATTCGATGTGCACATATCGAGGATTCCCATTACCAGCTGCCCACGCTTGATAGTTTGTGTCTGCTAATTGAGTGATAGAATCCCAATCTACACAGAAATGTGGAAACGCTTGTCTATTACGCCATTCACGGTGAAAATATCTACTTTCAGCCTCGTCTGTCGCTTCTGGTGTAGCAGTTGAGTGATCCACTACACCTTCCCAATTTCCGACACCATTGCGATAGGAATATTGAGGTAAATCTATGATGATTTCTTTTCTGATTTCATAAGCCACAACGTTCCAACTCCTTTCTTAATATGTTATTAAAATAAAAAGGAGCCCGTGTGGACTTATTATTTTTTCAGTTGCAATTCTTTCAAAAAAGAAAAAGACCCTGACGCTTAGCGCCAAGGCCTGATTTTATTAATACATTGTCATATATTGATCGCGTTCCCATTGGTGAACTTGAGTACGGAACATGCTTTTTGTTTTAGCGAGTTATAATATAGAAGCAATATGTTCAAATATTAATGTTTTACCATATTTTTATTTTCATAGTTTATGATAATTTTTCATTTAATTTTGGTCGTCTTTTGGTCTTAATTTTGGTCAGGAAACCCTCTGTTTTTAACAGGGGGTTTTATAAATTATGAAGCCCTTAGATCTACGTGCCTTTTACATTTAACACATTGAAATAGGTTATGTTCAATTTCTTTGTGTCGTTTTTGCTTTCTGCAGGTTTGGCAGGATAGGATTACGTGGCGAGACTTAAAGTCGTGTACATCAAGTTCTTCTTCGTCATCAGTTTCCGTTTCCAGTTCTAGCACTTCGTCTTCATTATCTCCCGTAAAAAGGGCATAGGCAAAAAGAGTCGAGACGATTCCGGATACAAAACTTGACCACCCCATTACAAATCCTCCCTTCCTCTTAATACATAGTTGATTTCTCCACCGTTATTAACCAGTACGACTTTATAAGCCGATTGTGTACAATATTCTTTCTGTAGCTCATTGACCAACTGTGCATTGTCCAAGCTTTTTTCGATTAACATTCCTGCAAGCGTGGTCGGCTTCATGTTACAGGCTGTAGCTAGCCTCTGCAACTTATTGTCGTACTTGTTCGTGAGCGATACACCAACACGGTTTACTTTCTTTCCACCTAATCCCTTACCTTCTATCATATTTTTAACTCCTCTCAGTAATCGTCATGACATTTGACACTGTCAACCGTGTTACAGTGTTACACCAATGTAGGAGAGAGAGGGGGTATTTTGGTTAACACCTAGTTATTAAATAAGACCTTGAACTAGTCCTTTGTCGATAACCTCTTCTTTTTCAATCGGTACCACTTTGAGAAATGGAGCACCTTCCATATCCCTTTGAATTAGAGTCTTAATGAAATATGAAAAATTAGTGGACAGATGTACATGATCATATAGTTTTTTTTGAAATGGGTCGTTCATATTAAAAACTACTGGGCAACGTTCATATCCCCTTGAATCAACCATATATAGCAGTCCCGATATTATAAAATCCAATAGCGTTCGCAAAGATTGGATCCACTTCATTTCCTTCGAATACAGGATCCATTTGCACAGCATTATTGTAAAATTTTTTGATATGTGGTGTTAATAACTCGGTAGCTCCACCCAGGATATAAACAAAATCATCAGGCCCCCATTTTTTAGACGTGTTTGTGACGATTCCACGTGCCATTTCTTCCAGGTTATTTGATTTAACTGTATTCATACCAAAAGTCAACGTAAATGAATCTTTATCAATATACCGTTTATCATAGAGAGACGCGCAATTAACGGTACCGCTGCCAACATCTATAATCCTAACTAGTTGTTCCTTTGGCCTAGCCCAGAAACCAGCCCCACCCTCTGCTGCAACTTCAACATTGGTAATCGTAAACATTTTTCTTTTTCCGTTAATAGATAGGTCATGGTCCCCAATCAACATGTTCTTAATCAACTTTTTTTCGTCATCTGTATGTTTACTAATAGGCTGGCCTACAACAATCTGGAACGAATTTGCCGTTTGACATTGACGATGTATAGCAATTAAGATTCTTAACTTTGCATCTTCATGTGCTTTACTATCACCCATTAAGGATCCGCTGAATTCAGATTCAGCCAATGCTAGGCTGCCAGCAAAACCTATCCTCCCTCTGTACTCAAAAATGATGTCATCCTTTCCGTGTACCTCCTTCATATTCCTTTCACGGTACTCCCCTATTGCTGATGAAAAACGATCAAGTCCAGATGGCCCAGCTACTTTTACCTCATTGTTTCCTGCATCAATTCCCACTATCATTAAATCCACCTCCAAAATTTTTAGTTAATAACTAGTTAATCACTAAGCAGGATATTTTAGTTATAGTTGCGAACTAGTTATTAACTACCTGCTTGATAGATGTATACGGAAACATCCGTAAAATATACCTGCATATTCCGTAAAAATATTTAAAAAGGGTGTGAACAAAATGCATGGTATCGGTAATTGGAAATGTAGATTAAAGGAAATAAAGAAAGACCAAGGCTGGTCCCAGAAATGGCTTGGAGAAAAAATAGGGGTAAATAAATCAACAATTACAGATTTAATGAACGAAAAACACTTACCTTCTTTACCTGTTGCAATAAAAATTAGCAAAGTTATTAGTGTTCCTGTAGAAAAAATATGGACCGAGGAGGAATAGCAATGAATGATTTACGCGATATTGATAAGAATTACAGTGAGAAAATTCCGATGACTATAGAAAGACTTCTACGTAATGTTGGGATATTTCTAATTGTTGTTGGCATACTTGGAGGACTAATCGGATGGTTTTCAATTGATCACGAGACATATAAAAATGCTAAAGAAACATTTGAGGAATTAAGTACGAATGAATTTGCAGAGGCAGCGTACAATACGGCTAAATCGATGTGGATCTCTCAAGTTTCAATGGTACTTACATCTGTATTTGCATCTGTAATCGGCGGTCTAGTCCTTATGGGATTTGGCAAAATAATTGAGTTGCAGAAAAGGATGATTGAGGTTCTAGAGAAAAAATGAAAATAGTCCTAAAAGTCCAGTTGAATATAGAAGGGAACAGATCAACAAAAGGTGGAGAATTTAATGTACGTAGAGAAGAGGATATCCCACAGTTGGCATACGACTGGGTGAAATACACTAAGAAAGAAACAGGATACCGCAAAACAATCATTGAAAAAGTAATCTGGGATGAGGATAACGATATTACAGAATTAGTTAGGCAGCTGGATAACGCACCTATACCTGATATTGACTTACCTTTTTAGCCCCTATTTTAGGGGTTTTTATTTTGTCACAAAATATGCAAATAGTCAGAAAGGTGAAAATGATTGCCTGGTGAATCTTAAAATTGGGAGGTGTTTTATGATCGGTGAATTAATTGAGAATATATTAGATTGGCTTTATGGTAAATGGGACTGGTTTTGGTATTACCGTCGAGGGATAGTTAAATATAAGGTTTATGGATTCGGAAATGAATATAATGCCTCTGCATCTAACGAAAGGATAACTGTTTTTAATTGTTACGCTAGCACCCCTGAAATGGCAAAAGAAATAGCGTTATTTAAGCTCCAGAAAGCAATAAATAGTACAGAAGAAGAAAAAGAATTGGTCTTCAAAGGTAATGGGTATGCACTATATCGTAATAAATAACTTAAGCACCTACTCAATCTAGTAAGGGCTCATTTTTTTTATCTCACACGAATGGTTTTGCCAGCATAAATAGTGTATCTAGAATCAAGCTTATTCCATTCTTTTATTTGTGCAGCTGTTGATCCATAACGCTTAGCTAATACAGAAACGGTTTCACCTGTTGAAACTTTATGATAGGCAATTGCTTGAGTAATTACTGCTTTGGCAGGACCGGACATTTTAAGGACTTGTCCTGTTCTGATAATGTTAACGTTTCTGATTCCATTTACCGTGGCCAGTGCATTTACTGTTGTGCCGAATCTTTTTGCAATAGAGGATAATGACTCTCCCGGACGAACAGTATATGTTGATGCTTTCGTCGGTGCAACTGGTGATGGTGCCGGCTTAACAGAGCTTTGTTCTTTTGCCGGTCTAGCTGTCAATTTGCTATTATCTATATTTACTTTTGCAGGCTTAACTCCGCTTTGTAACTTCGATAATAGCGCTAAGTTTTGTGCAGCTGTACCGCTATAACCTACAATACCATAACCTTCTGCCAGTTTTGCGCGATTGGAAAATGAAGAATCAAAGTTATTTGCTTTCATCCAGTCCACTAATGATAAGTTGCCGATCTGCTTTACTTCTCCTGCTGGAGTTGCTGATTTTACTAGATTAGTATACTTGCCCGCATAATCCTCACTGGCATCGAACCGTCCGTAACCGGACATCCCGGACCATAATGAGGTCCACTGCCAAGCCCCTTGACCATTAGTAAACTTTGCAGTTGGCTGACCGGCTTGAGGATTACTTGGATAAGCTGCAATCCATGGATTAGCTGGTAATTTTGATGGTTGTAAACGGCTATTGTAATAGGATGATCCGCTGTAAAGATCCACTTTACTATATCCAAGCGACTTCATCTCATCGATAAAGGTATTCGTGTAATCTGTCAAAGATGACGGGTTACTTGATAGATTAGTAGCTTCCACATCAACAACGACATAACCATCCGTTTTCTTATTAAACCCTACCAGCTGCAGTTTCTTGTCAAACCACTGCGCCTCTGATTTTGCTGAGTCGTTAGATGTAAAACGAGCAAAGTGGTAAGCATGGACAATCATACCAGCTTGCTTTGCATTGGCCACGTTTACAGATGATGCTGGATCTACATAATATGTGCCCTCAGAAACTTTAATAACAACAGCATTTACATTTCCTGCCTTAATAGTTTGGTAGAACGATAAAGGTAACCCCTGCTCGGCATTATGGTGTGATACGTCTAAAAAATCAGCGTTTGGCTGTTGAGCAAGTACATTCGGAGCAATAGAAAACGCCAGTCCAACAGAAAGGACTAGCGCTCCAATCGTTTTATTAAATTTTTTCAATTTATCCCATCCCCTTTTTTTATTTAGATGAATCTTTTACATTAGTAATCTCATAAACTCCACATGCAGCCATTCCGGCAATACCACCAGCCATCAACATTTGAACG